>JAHAZA010000061.1 GCA_018385415.1 Treponema sp.
AAAGCAATTGAAATGATTTTTCCATCTTCCTCTGCTACAAAAACAAAACAATCGCGGTTCAGATGATTTGTAAGATATTCCTGAAGTTGTGCTTGAATTACCGCTTCCATTTCAGGAGTTTGATTTCCCATATCTTCGCGGATAAATTCCATGCGACATCTTATAATTTCGTCAAGGTCATTCAAATTAGCTTTTTTATAATTAATCATTTTTACATCTCCAAAATCTTTCGCAGCGTATTTGCCGTACGGATTGTAATCATTTCCCCGATGCCAGAAGTCGCAGTCTTCTTCCACCAGTTGGCTTTTGCATAAAGTTTGCGGTCAAAAGACCAGAAGGCCGCATTCCCACAGATTTGAACTTTTTCTATTTTCTCGGTCGGCTCCCCGATTTTTTCGGCAACAGTTTCAATACTGTTTGGAGCAATGGCAAAAATCAGATTGTCATAAATATCTTTGCTGTCACTTCCCCACCAAGACGGTGCTTTTGAAAGAAGACCTTTTAATTCATCCTGAGAAATCACAAAAACTGGAATTTCAAGATGAAAAGTTTCAAAGATGATTGCACGAATACTTTCTGCAAGTTTTACAGCATCTGTCCCATTATCAGAAAAAATCACATTCCCGCTGTTCAGATATGTTTTTACATCTGCAAAACCTTTTTCGCTAAGGGCCGTTTTCAGTTCAGGCATAGAGATTTTATTTTTCCCGCTGATATTTATTCCGCGAAGTAATGCGATGTATACAATTGTATTCATTTTTTCCTCACTTTTCTGGGCGTTGCGTCAGCTTCGCCTGCCTGACGTCAGTCAGAGCTGCCGCCGGGCTTTGCGGGGTTCCGCCTTTCGGCTCCATTGCTCCACTTCGTTCCGCAACAGCCCTATCGGGCTGCCCCTACAATCCCTAACGCATTTCTATTTTTCTTACATCCTGCAAAAACCAGTCAAAGTCACTTTTTAGATTTGCAAGCTCTTTCTAGCGGAATAAATCGTATGTACCGTTGCAAAAAAGTTCAATGTCATCTTTGACCGCGGATCATAATCAGTTGCAGTTGCATAAATATCCGTAACCTGCTGGTAAAAATTCCTTTCACTTGAGCGGATATCACGGATTCTTTGCAAAAGTTCCTTAAAATATCGGTTCCGCCCCTGCTTTAGCCGCTCGTCGTCCATGGTAAAGCCTTTCTGAATATATTCATGAAGCCTCTGCGTTGCCCAGCGACGGAAACGAACTGCCACATCAGATTGAACACGATAGCCAATTGCGATAATTACATCGAGGTTGTAATGGGCTATATTTCGCTTTACATTACGCTTTCCTTCTTTTTGAACTAACAAGAAATCCTTGTGAGTTGAGGCTTCTGGAAGTTCTGCATCTTTGTAAATGTTATCTATATGAAGACTGATATTCTGCTGCGTAGTATTATATATTTCTGCAAGCTGATTTTGAGTTACCCAAACATCTTCATCTGCAAAGCGCACAGAAACATTTGTTTTGCCATTTTCGTCTGTATAAAGAATTATTTCGTTTTCCATTCGCTCTACCTCCTTCATTATAAACAGCTCCTTTTAGATACATTACAGTACTTTATCTGTCAGTTTTTGTCGTTCGCTATGCTTACCTTACATAGTTTTTCCTTGTTTTCGCAGGCTCAGATAGTTTTCCGAAACCGCAGGCAGGATTCAGAAATTTAAGGGTGCCGAGGCGTTTATGAAATTCTTTATTTCTCTATTTCCTTTATATAGTCGATAAACTTTTTTACCGTCCAAATATCATTTCGATACTTTTCAGGATATGTTGTTATATATTTTTGAGGGACTACCAAAACAACTTTTTCACTTTTCATTTCCTCAAGTTGTGCAGATGAAATTCCTTGTTGAAGTGTACAAAGAAATTTATTTTGAGAACGTAATCTGTCCGCTTCGTTTAACACTTGTCGCCAACGGTCTTTGCATGTTGTTTTTGCTGCAAGAGAAGCTAGTTTTTCTAGAGGGAAAGATGCATTATGATACGATTCTATTGATGGGAATATGAAATCGGGCTTCTTGTTACCTTCTGTAATAGCTTGTGGAGTAAAAGTTATATTGTTTCCTGTGAATAATGAACTTAAATGATGTTCCAAACTTTTTCCAGCACGACTCTTTCGTCTGTTTAATACTTGGTTTATCATTCAAAACTCCTCTTTCATTGCATCATTTTCATCAACAAATATTGTTTGCTCTTTTCCGCAACAAACGGTAGATACTTCATAATTTATATCAGGATAACCAGCTCCTGCAAAATTAACAAATTTTACTTTTGCTTGATGAGTACACTGTTCAATGTCGCAATACCAGAAAATTGTATCACCGATACTAAATCTTGTTTTCATGTTATTCTCCTTATCCTTTAAAAATACAATCTCTATGCCACTCCAAAAATGATGCTTTAATGTTATATTTTACTGGTTCAATCAGTTCTTTATTCTCGATAGGTGCAAAATAAGCAGAATAATATGCTTTTCCTATATTTGTTTTTAATTTAGTTGATAATAAAACCTTTCTATCATCTGAGAAACTGATAAGTCCGATATCAAATGCTTTATCATATAATGATGACAGACATATCCCGTTTTCAGGATTTAACCGTTCCTTTTCATCTTCCGACCATGGAATAATATGACTTGCGACTAATAACTCTGGTAAATCAATTCCTGTCAATGCACATTTTCCATCATAATTTGCAAGAACAATTTGACGAAATACATTTTGGTTTACACGAGTTTTTACCTGCCTAATTTTTGTTTCTCCGGTAAGCCCCTGTGGAATATCTCTGATTACATTCTCAAATTTTTTTTCAATAGTAGTTCCTTCCCTATTAGCGAGAATTCTTTCACTCTCGAAAAGTAATTTTTCCCTATCATTAATAAACTCATTCCAGTATTCTTCACATTTTTTTCCACCATGGCTCATACCAGATATTCCTCTTTTTTTTAGAATGGGGTCATAGGAAGCGTAATTAACAAGTCGAAGAGCTATCGAATTTGGTGTACGGCCAATAATTTTTGCCATATGAATGACTTCTGGATTTCTTGCATCCATTTTCCCAAAAGGCAGTTTTAAATATAAATTAAGAACCAATATCATTTCTTCCCGAGTCCAAAGTTCTCTCATTCCCCACCCCCTAAAGTAAAAATGGTTTTATAAAATCAGCAACAGCCCGATGAAGCGGAACAACACTTGAATTTGCAAATAAGATATAAGCCCTTGTATCAGAAACGGGAATTACATAATCGTCTGGGTACCCCATTAACCTTGCACATTCCCGAGGCGTAAGACGGCGTGGATTTTTTCCTTCGCCTTGCGAAATTAAAATTTCTGAACCATCTTTGTAATATCTTGCAGAAAGCGTTCTTGCAATGTCATTTTCATTAACAAGTCCATAACCAAAGCCATTTCCCATTGAACGATGCTTTTGCGCATAAGCTTGTAAATAAGCCCAAAGATTATCTGTTAATGTGTATTTATCCAAAACTTTATTGTTTTCAAAGTCAAAATATTTATCACCATCTTGTGGAAGTCTTGGTTCTGTTCCGTCTGTTTTGTGAAGGATACTTCCAAGTTTTATTTCACCTTTTGGCGGTAAAATCATATCATCAAGAGAGAAATCTATCTTATTTTTAAAACCGACAATTACGATTCGTTCACGATGCTGGGGAACCCAACTTTGACCGTCAATAATCCTGTAACTGCATGTATAACCTAAATCCTGTGTTAATTTTTCCCAGATAACTTTGAATGTATTTCCTTTGTCATGGGATTTTAGATTCTTTACATTTTCAAGAACAAATACTTTTGGCTGTTTTTCTTTTATAATCCTGGCAACATCAAAAAATAATGTACCCTGTGTTTTGTCCTCAAAACCTGTTGGGCGACCTAAGGATTTTTTCTTGGAAACACCGGCAATACTGAATGGCTGACAAGGAAATCCTGCCAATAAAACATCATGCTCAGGAATGTCTTTTGCATCTACTTTTGTAATGTCACCGTTTATCGGGTGTTTTGAAGGATAATTGTTACTATAGGTTTTTTGAGCAAATTCATCCCATTCTGATGTGTAAAGACATTTTCCCCCGGCTTGTTCAAAGCCTTTTCTAATTCCTCCGATTCCTGCAAATAAGTCGATAAAAGTAAAATCTCCTTCCCGATTATCATTTTCTTGTGCAGGAATTTTTCTTGAAATCATATTTACTAATCTGTCTGCAATGAATGATTTTGGCTGTACAGAACCGTTGAGCCAGCGATGAATTGTACTTTGATTAACCTGTAATTCAGTAGAAATATCTGATATAGAATAGAGTTTTGTAACTTGTTCCAGCAAATCTTTGATTGAGGATTGAAAAAAGGATTCTCCCATAATTTACCTCGAAAACGGGAATTATAACTTGCATTATGCAACATTTATTCCCCATTTGTCAATTCCCAAAGTTTACAAAAAACAAGAGGCTCGGAGAGCCGTCCATATAATGTAAATCTCTCCGATTATGTCACCGGCTTTTTTTGAGATTTCAAGTTCTTTTTTAAGATGTACGCTTCCGGTGTCTGTTAAAAATGAAAGGCGGTAGTATTCTTTTTCAAGATTTTCCATATCGTAAACAAGGAATGACTTAAAATTGCTTGTAACAACCCAGCGTGGATGCTGTGACAATGGAAGTCCAGAGATATATTTTCTAGCTTGTTGGAAAGGATTTAATAAAGTTCCATCAGACTGCCTGATAGGTTCTCGAAGGTCTTTGTCTATACTTTTCTGCTCAATCATTACTTTTGTAGACGGAATATAAATATCTATAAAATTCGTGATTGTCTTGTCTGTGAACTTTTCTTTTATCTGGTTTTCAAAGTATACAAAATTTGCAAAGTCTTTTATTCCAAAAACATTGCAGAGCAAATCCAGCCAGAATTTCTGACTCTCCCCTTTTTCATAACCTTTATCTTTCCAGTCTTCACTGAACTTTTTTGCAGCCTTCGATTGTTCCGTTTGTGTCATAAGAAAAATATAGCATAAAAAAGTCAGTTTTTTAAGGGGCATTAAGGGGAGTTACGGGTAACAATTATCTCTTCTATTCCTACTCTTTCCACGCCAGGCGCATTTTAAGAAAATCCTTCATGTCCTTGTAAAAGTCCATTGACGGTGGAGTAATGTTAATCTGTTTGAGAGCTTCCTGTACCAGAGGATTTTTGTAGCAGCAGACTGCATTTGCTGAGGCATAAAAAAGTACATCCATCTGGATTTTGTAGGCCGTATCCTGCGTAGTGCCAAGCATCTGAGCAAGCCTGTCCCGGAAGGCGTTTGCCAGGTCGTAATATTTTTTTTTGAAAACAGCAAGGCGCTCTACTGTAACATTTGTTTCTATCACCGGATTAAGATAGGAAACATAGCGCATGTAATCTTGATTTGCGTTGATGATTCCAGCCAAGTTTTTCTGCAATAGTGGTAAGTGTAACAATTGGTTGTACCGTAGCGGACTTGACAGCTTGTCGGCTACGAACCTTTGTTATGACAGAATTATTTCAATTCTATGTAATGAGGAATTATATCCTCATATTTTCCATTTTTCAGAAGAAATCCGTTTGGTATTTTCCCAAGCTGAATGAAACCTAACTTTTTGTACAGCTTTAATGCAGATGTATTTGTTGCCACAACTGCGTTGAATTGAAGTATTTTAAAACCAATTTCTTTTGCTTTTTCAAGACAGTTTTTTACCAGAAACTCTCCGATATGCTGACCTCGCTTATCTTTTTTTACTGCATAGCTTGCATTTGATATATGTCCGCAGCGACCTACATTATTTGGATGCAAAATGTACAATCCTACGATTTCATTCGAATCTGAATCAATGGCAATACCAGTAAATGATTGTGAATTGAAAAAAACATTTCCTGATTTTTCGTCTAAAAGTTCAGTCTGCGGAAAGGCAATACCGTCTTCAACTATGTCATTCCAAATTTCAATAGCTGAAGTTGTATATTTTTCATTGTATTTTACTATTTTTAACACTTCTTTTTTAGCGGCGTAAAGCCGCTTCTCCTTATATTTTTTCATCGGGCTTGACCCACTGTCGGCTACGAACCTCATGAAAATCATTAAGGCCCCAGGTTTATCATGCTAAGATAGATAAGTCATCAGGGCACAATATCCTAATATATTCTAAAGGGGGACCTTAATGAGATTCTATAAGAACCAGCATCAATTTTACATTGGAATCGACCTTCATGCAAGAACGATGTACATCTGTGTCATCAACAACATCGGTGAA
>JAHAZA010000070.1 GCA_018385415.1 Treponema sp.
GAACTTCCAAATGGAAAGTCCAAAGACATTTTAACGTTCCCGTTTTCTGCTCCAACAGAGAAGAGTGCTGGGTTGAAGCCCATTCCTACGTTTACACCAGCGAATGCACTGCTTGCTGCCAATGCGATTGCTGCGATTGTTCCTACGATTTTTTTCATTATGAAAAAACCTCGGATTTTATTTTATGATGAAAAAAATGACAAAAAAAACGGCTCCGAAGGGGAGCCGCTGGGGTATAAAAGTTTAATATTTTTTAGTAGCTGTCAGCTGAAACTGCCTGTTCCTGAAGTTCCTGTTTTACACGTTCGCGACCGATTTTTTCAAGTAACTGTCTTGCTTCTGCTTTTGTAAAATAGAGCTGAACTTCAACAGATTTTTCTGCAACATTTGAACCCAAGTCAGTTGCAATATTTTTACAGTCTTTTACGATGATACAGAAGTAAGGAGAATTCTTTTTGAACTCGTAGCCTACGTGGAATTTTGCATCACCATAGTTATTAATCATTGCTTTGATTGTTCCCCATTCAACACGGCAGTTCCCTTTTGAAGTATACATTTTGCGTGTTTTCATTGTTTTGTTTTTAATTAAAACGTGTGCATCAAAATCTGCAAGATATTTTTCAAAACCTTCTGCAATTAATGCTACATCTTTTTCATCAAACATAAAGTCGAAGAATGAAGACTGATAGTAAACCTGAATTCCGACTTTTTTTGTTTTTGGATCAACAAAGATTTCTGCTGTACGAGGTTTGATTCCGTATCCGATTGTTCCTGTTGAAAGTGGAGTCTGTTCATAGAAAATATATTTTTTCTGTTTTGGTTCGAACATTCCTTCGAAGGGATTGTGAATTTTTGACTTTGGTTTAGTAGTCTTTTTTTCTGGTGAAGCTTCTATATATTCGTCTGCTGTTGCCGTAACCGGAACGGCTTCTTCTTCGACGCTTTCAGATTCCTCTGTAACTACAATTGGTGTTACATCTTCTGTAATTTCTTCTGAAACTTCAGCTTCCTGTGCAAATGTAAAAGTTGATGCAAAAAGTAATACTGCTGATGAAAGTAAAACCTTTTTTGAAATAGTGTTGATTTTCATATTTTCCCCTTAGGATTTTTATTAATCTTATATGTAATTAACAATATTATAAACCTTTTGTTACATAAGGTAAATTAAAATAGTAAATGATGTTCCATTAATTGATTAGAGATTAAAAAAAAGGTAAAATGTAAATATGATTTGGACATTTATTAAAAAGAATTTTTTTGATGGCTGGGAAAACATTGGTAATGTTATAGTTGCCAATCTGCTTCAGATTCCGTTTGTTGGTTTAATTGTATTGGTTTTGGTTAAGAAGGAATTTAAAGGACCTCTTACTTTTTTTGAAATTATAAATGAGTCAGAAGTTGACGGACCATTTTATTTTTTTCAGACAGATCTTACAAAAGATTATCTGACAAACTTTGATATTATAAAAGCTGCAATTATTTTTTTGAGTGTATTTCTTGCAGTTGTTTTTGCCGCTGCATATGCAAAAAGTGCATTTTCAATTTCAAATTACGAAAGTGTAAAAGCAGGTGATTACTTTAAAAATATCGGCTGGGCGTTTAAAGAAACAGCAGGACTAGGTCTCGTTATTGCATGTATTGTAATGAGCTTTATTGTAGGAATTCCTGTTTACCTTTATCAGTATTTTCATCTTGGGCAAATGTATGGTTTAATTTTTGCTGGAATTCTTTTCTGCTTTCTTGTGACCATGCTTCTTGCATTGCAGTGGTTTGTTGCACTTAAAGTTAATTTTGGTTTTGATTTTAAAAAGACTTTCAGTAAATGTTTTGTAATTCTTTTTGATAATTTTGGCTTTTCATTTTTTATGGCTTTTTATTCTGCTGTATTGTTTGCCTTATCTTGTGTACTGTTGTTTTTTATGCCTGGACTTTGTGGAATTAATCTTGGCTATATTAATGCATTGAAGATTCGTCTTTATAAATACGACTGGCTTGATCAGCATAAAGATTTAAAAAATGCAAAAGACAGAAAAAATATTCCTTGGGATGCTTTGCTTAAAGAGGATAAAGATATCCTTAGCAAGAAATCACTTAAGACAATGCTTATGCCTTGGAAAGATAAAAATGAGGATTAATTATTTTCTATAATTTACGCAAAAAAAAGTAGTAAGCTATTGACATAAATCCTTATATTGTATAATATAAGGACATTACGGCACCCTAGCTCAGTTGGTAGAGCGCACGGCTCATATCCGTATGGTCATTGGTTCAATCCCGATGGGTGCTAAAAAGCAGAAAACGAAAGTTTTCTGCTTTTTTTTTCTGTAAAATGTTAGTGATGTTTTCTTTATCTTAACGCACTTGCTGGTATTAAGGTTTTTGCCAGGTCTACAAGTTCCTTGAGCTGGGCATCTGTGTATGGGGTAACTTCATTGTATGCTGGATCGATGCAGTTTTCGTTTCTGAACTGTGCAAATTGCCATGATGCGTCTTGAGGAATAATAGAGGCCATATTTTTGATATCTGTTTTTCCTACAAGACCAGGAACCAGTACGGTTCTTATTTCATAATTTTCGTTACCTAAGGTTTGTATCAGAGCGATTGAGGCATTTATAAGCTCATTAAAATCTGCATGAACGAAATTTGCAACAGGTTTTATTTCGGCATTATAGCGTGAAGGGCTTGTTTTAAAGTCCATGGCTATAAAATCTGGTCGTGTTTCTGGATCAGACAGGAGTTTTTCAAGAAGAAGGGGAAGTGTTCCGTTTGTATCAAGCTTTACACTGTATCCCATTTTCTTTGCACGTCTTATAAGCTCTGGTGTTACAGGATTTAGAAGAGGTTCTCCGCCTGAAATTACAAGACCATTCATTACATTCTTTCTATTAAAAAGATGTTCCAGAACCTGTACGGGAGAAACGAACTGCTGGTTTGATTCTTCTACTTGGGTGTCTTTTAAAATTCCTTTTACTAATTCTACATTATAGCAGTAAGGACAGCGAAGGTTGCAGCCTCTTAAAAAATAAGCACTTGCAACCTTGCCAGGAAAGTCTACAAGCGTTGTTTTAATCAAAACGCCTGTAGATTTTGTTAATAATTCGTCGATGTTATTATTCGAACTTTCAGTCATTTATTATGCCAATGCAACAGCTGGTTCAAAAATTGCTGTAAGTTCTTCAACGTTGTGACCGCGGGCAACTTCTTTACCTTCTGCATTGTATACGATAACTGTAGGAGCTGCAAAAACGCCTTTGAGGGCTGCTTCGTCAAGTCCTTCTATTGTGTCAACATCAATCATTTTACCTGCAAGATTAATGTTTGCCATGTATGCCTTTACTGGTGGACAGTTAGGGCATGTCTTTCTTACGAAAAGTTCATAAGAAGCAAGTTCGTTTGATGTAACTACTGCATCAGTTTTTACAGCTTCTTTCTTTTCTGCTTTTACAGCAGCATTAGCTGTTGTGTTATTTCCGTCGTAGCGGTTTGATGCTTCCAGCGTAAACATTTTGCGAAGCTTGAATTCGTCAGATTTGCCTTTGTTCCAGTTGCGTACAGCACGGTAGTATCCTACGATACGTGCATAAACTTCTGTCTGTGTTCCATGAACATCAGATAATTCCTGCTGAACCTGAGCAATTTCTGCGTTGACCTGATCCAATGAACGTGTTTCCATCATAATATAGTTCCTCCCATTTATGGTACTAAATATAGCGTGATTTTTATAAAAAGTCAACTAGTTAACACTATATTTAGTATCGAAATAATCCTTTTATTTCTTTAGTTTTTTTTATCTTTATATTCTTAAAGTAAAAGCAGCCTACTGTCCGTTTTTTGCTTCAAGAATCTTTCTTTCTGTTTCAAGCTCTGAAAGTCTCTGTTTAAGTTCCATTTCCCGTTCTGCTTTACATTTTGGACACTCAAATACCTGTCCGCTTAAATATCCGTGGATATGGCAGATAGAATATGTTGGTGAAATTGTAAAGAATGGAATTCTATAGTTGTGTGAAATGTTTTTAATCAATTCACCGCAAGATTTCCAGTCTTTGATTGCTTCACCCATAAATACGTGGAACATTGTTCCACCTGTGTATTTAGTCTGAAGTGATTCCTGATGATCCAATGCTTCAAATACGTCTGCTGTGTAGTCAACTGGAAGCTGACTTGAGTTTGTATAGAATGGATCGTCTTTTCCGCTTGTAATGATATCAGGGAACTGTTCCTTGTCATGACGTGCAAGACGGTAAGATGTGCTTTCAGCAGGAGTTGCTTCAAGGTTGAAGAGATCTCCTGTTTCTTCCTGATAGTCCTGCATTCTTTCTCTCATGTGTGTGAGAACTTTTTCTGCAAATGCTTTTCCTTTTGGATCTGTAATATTTACACCAAGGAAGTTAAGACAACATTCATTCATTCCACAAAGACCGATTGTGTTGAAATGGTTGTTAAGTGTCTTAAGGTAGCGTTTAGTATATGGGAAAAGTCCACCGTCATAAAGGCGCTGAATAACTTTTCTCTTAACGCAGAGACTTTCTTTTGCAAGGTCCATAAGGTAATCAAGGCGTCTGAAGAATGCTTCTTCTGAATCAGCAAGGTAACCGATCTGTGGAAGGTTGATTGTAACAACACCGATAGAACCTGTAAATTCATCAGCACCGAAAAGACCACCACCACGACGGCGCAGCTCCCGTTTATCAAGCTGGAGACGGCAGCACATAGAACGCACGTCAGATGGGTTAAGATCTGAGTTTACGAAGTTCTGGAAGTTAGGTGTTCCGTACTGAGCTGTCATTGTAAAAAGAAGCTTTGCGTTTTCAGAAGTCCAGTCAAAATCTTTTGTAATGTTGTATGTAGGAATTGGATAAGCAAATCCACGTCCTTCTGCATCACCTTCAATCATAAGTTCAATGAGAACTTTGTTGATGAGGTCCATTTCTTTCTGACAGTCACCGTATGTGTAATCCTGTTCTTTTCCGCCTACAATGGCTTTTTTGTTCTTAAGGTCGTCTGGACATACCCAGTCAAGAGTAATGTTTGTAAATGGTGCCTGTGAACCCCAGCGGCTAGGTGTGTTTACACCGTAGATGTAGCTTTGGATGCACTGACGAACCTGTTTTTCGTTAAGTTTATCTGCACGGATGAATGGTGCAAGGTATGTATCGAATGAAGAGAATGCCTGAGCACCAGCCCATTCGTTCTGCATGATTCCGAGGAAGTTAACGATCTGGTTTACAAGTGTAGAAAGGTGAGTAGCAGGGCTTGATGTAATCTTATCTGTAACTCCACCAAGACCTTCCTGGATAAGCTGGCGCAAAGACCATCCTGCACAGTATCCAGAGAACATAGAAAGGTCATGGATATGGAATGCAGCCGTCTTGTGAGCTTCTTTAACTTCTTTTGAATAAATATTGTTAAGCCAGTAGTTGGCTGTAATAGTTCCTGAGTTGTGGAGGATAAGACCACCAAGTGAGAAGTTTACGTTTGCGTTTTCGTTAACGCGCCAGTCACTCTGACCAAGGTAGCCGTCCATTGTCTTGTTGATGTCAACCATAAGGTTTTTAGCATCACGGACTGCTTCGTGGTGCGCACGGTAAAGAATGTATGCTTTTGCAATATCTACTTCTTTATTTTCGATAAGTGCGTTTTCTACCATATCCTGAATTTCTTCGATTGCAGGAATTGAATGAGCACGGCGTCCTGCCATGAGTATTCTGATTTTATCTTCAACGCAGTCTGTTAAATGTGAAGCTTTTTCCGGGTTAGGGAATTTTTCCACTGCTTCAATGGCTTTTCCGATAGCCTTTTCAATTTTTGATCTGTCATAAGGTACAACAGATCCTGATCTTTTTACTACGCTTTTAATGAAGTTCTGTGCTTCTGCGTCCTGTGATGTTCCTAAGAAACTTTTCCATTCAGGAAATACTGACTGGTCACTCATTTCAGGTCCCCTCCTATCTTTTTTACCTCGTTTATGAACTCTTCAAGGTTTTCAAAATGTTTATATACTGATGCAAATCTAATGTATGCAACTTTATCAACGGTACTAAGACGAGCAAGTACTAATTCGCCAAGCTCGCTGGTTGTAATTTCTCTTGAAATTCGTCCCTTCATCAAAGCTTCGTCTTCAATTTCGCTGACAATGAGGTCAGTCATTGAAGTTGCAATAGGACGCTTTTCAAGTGCCCGCTCAATTCCTTTTGCAAGCTTTTCACGCTCAAAAGGCTGACGGCGACCGTCTCGTTTTACAACATTAAACGGTTTTTCTTCTATTCGTTCATGGCTGGTAAATCTGTAACCGCATTGAAGGCATTCACGACGGCGTCTGATGATTTCCCCTTCACCTAACGTTCTTGACTCAATTACTTTGTCATCGTTATTGCCACAATTTGGACATCTCATCTTTTTTACCTTACTTCGTATATAGTGTTAAAAGCGAAGTAAGGTCATTATATACCACTAAATATGAATTCACAAGTGAATTTTTGCAGGAATTTACAAATTTGGGAAAAAAAATTGTAATTATCTATACAAGAAAAGATATATAGCTGTAAGACATATAAAACATATCAGTAAAAAGCAGAACCATTCACCAAAAATTGCATAAAATGTCAAAAAGTTTCTATATATTGGTATACTGCAGGAAAGTTCATCCTGAACAAACAACGGGAGGCTGTAAATTACATGTCCTGAAGGATCTTCTACAATAGTACAGCCGGAATTTGTAGATCTGACTAATGTTGTCCTAAATTCAATGGCACGGTACCATGCAATTACAAAATGCTGGTATTCTGCTGATTTTTTCTGGCTCCAGGAATCGTCTGTCATATTGACAAAAACCTCTGTTCCGTTCTTTTTAAGACCGGCAAATATATTTCCGAATGCATCTTCAAAGCAAAGAGGTGTGCTTATAACTGCAGATTCTCCTGGATAATCGGATAAAGGAATTTCAAAGGTCTTGAACTCTTTTCCAGGCACCCATCCGACTACAAATCCTACGATTTTTTGTAAAACAGAGCGAAGGACTGCATTTTCTGAGAATGGAATATGCTCTGCAAAAGGAACAAGATGCATTTTTGCATAATAATCTTTATATTCACCATTGGAATTGAATATAATAGCGGCATTGGAAAATTTCCGCTCTTCAAAATTATGGCAGTAAGGAGCTCCAATGATTGTAGGAGCGTTAATCTGGGCAAGAAATGGTAAAAGAGGATTTAATTCAGGGTAAAACCTGTAGTGTACATCAGAGCCTTGTGGGAACGGATAATGAAGAACACCTTCGCTCCAGACTACCAGATCTGGCTTTTTCCCTTCATTTTTAAGTTCTTCAACACCTTTTAATGTAAGGCGCTGGGAATCATATATTGTCTGATCGTCGTCAGGCTGCTTCCATGGATCATAGTTCTGCTGTATAAGGATAGCATTTATATGTTTTATTGGAGTTCGTTTTATGGTGTACTGAAAAAGACCGTAGACGGTTGAAAGTGTAAAAAGCAGTAACACTGAAGAAAATGTTGCTTTATTGCGGCCGAAAATTTCTTTTTCACTATATTTAAGGTAGTCAAGAAGTAAAAATGTCATTGAGGAAGCAAAGTAGCTTATTAAAAAGGTAACTCCACGCACTCCTGTAATGTCAGCAATCTGGGTAATAAGCTTCTGACTGTAGGCACACATAGGGATAGTACCCCATGGGTATGCAAGATAACCTGAGGATTTTACAAATTCCCAGACTGTATATACTGAAGCAAGCCAGATGGCTTTGAATGTGTTGGAGTGTAAAAACTCTATGACAGGTGAATTATCTGAATTTGAAAAGCTTTTAATGTATGAAGGCAAGCGGAATAATGGTGCAAAAAATGAATGAAGAACCGCGGTACCCAGGGCAGAAGCTCCAAGTGTAAAAAGTGCAAATTCCTTTGAAAATGTAAGCCAGTAGCTTGAAAGAAGATGAGCTGTAAGGCTTTGGATAAAGCAAAGGATAACAGCCTGCTTTAGATTTTTACTTTTTTCCAGAGCAACAAAATGAGGAATCAATGCAATCATACCCAGAATAAAGCTTCCATACTGAAGAAGTTCATTTGGGACAGAAAGGGCAAGAAGAATTCCTGATGTCAGTTCCAGAATTAGTAACGAATAAAAATGCATGAGCCTATTATAATGTTTTGCATATATAAATGAAAGATTATTTAATCAATTCAATTTGATTTATTGAAAAACCTGGGGTATAATAACTATATATAGTAGTGTTAATCCTTGAAATTTTTGATTTTGAAGGGTAACGGATAATTAAATTAAGTTGTTTATTTAAAAGCATTGATTTAAGAAAAAAAACTAAACGGGGTGTGGGAATGAAAAAAATCTTTGAAATACATGAGAAAATATACGGAGAACCGCCAAAACTGGCAGTTGAAACTCCGGGGCGATTTCATCTTTTAGGTGAACATTCATGGTTCTGTAAAGATAAAACACTTTCTATGGCAGTGAATCTTCCTGTCTATATTTCTGTTTCGTTAAGAGATGATTCTGCTGTACATTTCTACTTCCACCAGCTTAATGAAGAGAAGAAAACATCTTTGTCCAGTTTAAGGGTAAAAAAAGAAGACCGCTGGGCAAATAATATGAAGGCTATGCTTTATGGTTTTACATCAGGCGGTTATGAGTTAAAGGGAATGAATTTTACGGTTTATACTGAAATTCTTCCTTCTGCTGGTTTTGGTATTACAACAGCCATTAAGGTAGGAACTGCTTTTGCAATCCGTCAGCTTTTAAAGCTTAACTGTTCAGATGTACAGCTTTTGCAGGTAATTGAAAGAGGAAATAAACTTTTCTTACATACAGGAAATTATATTGCAGACAACTTTGCTGCCTTGTATTCAAAGCCTGGTAACCTTATTCTTACTGATCATGCTGCCGGAACTTATGATTTTATTCCTTTTGATTTTAAGGATAAGAAAATATTCCTTACAGATGCGAAAGTTCCTCGTATTGATATCTGGGATGAAGAATCTATCAGAGAACCTGAGAATGTTCTTCTTCTTGGTGACCTTCGTGAACGTAAAAATACTGTTTACGGCGGATGGCGTTATGAGCAGAGTGCAACAGAAATTAATGAAACACTTTCAATTATTTCTGAAGACACAAAGAAAAAGCTTCTTTATATCATAAAAGAGCATCAGCTTGTTATTGATTCAAGAGATGCTGTTATCAATGGAAAATTTGGAACATTTGCCCGTTGTATAAATCAGAGTCACGAAAACCTGAGGGAACTTTATAATCTTTCATGTCCAGAAATTGACTGGATTTTAAAGCGTGTTAATGAACTTGAGCCTGAGCTTGAATATATTCATGATCCTGTAACCTGTGGTCGTATTACAGGAAAAGGATTCGGACGCTGTCTTTTTGCAATTATCCGTAAAGAAGATATTGAGACATATAAGAGCAAGCTAGAAGAATATGAAAGAATCTTCGGCTTTACTCCTGAGACATTTGAAGTTAAGCCTGCAAAAGGTGCTCATGTAATCAGAAGCTAGATCTGCTTTTATTCTTAGGGGGCCGTAAATGAATGTTTTAGTAACAAATGATGACGGTTACGGGGCTTGGGGAATTGAAGCTTTAATCAAAGCATTATCTGAACGACATAATGTTTTTGTAATTGCACCGGATGGAAACCGATCAGGAAATTCCCACCATATTTCACTTGGAAATAAACTGATTCTAAAAAAAGCTGGAGCTAATCATTGGGTTAGTTCCGGAACGCCGGCTGATTGTGTTTATTCAGCCACAAAGTACGATATGTTTGGCGTTAAAATTGATGCTGTAGTATCAGGTATTAATAAAGGTGAAAATCTTGGAACAGAGACTATTTACAGCGGAACCTGTGGGGCCGCAAGACAGGCTGTTCTTGACGGGATTCCGGGAATTGCTGTCAGTATGATGCTGCCGGATAATAACCTTGAATGGAACGACAGGGCAAACTGGCATTTTGAAAGCCTTGCAAAATTTGTAAAGGATAATCTTGAAACTCTCAGTTCCCTTTGCGTAACATCAGATAATGGAAGAGGCAGAGATGAACCTTGCGTTTATGTAAATGTTAATGCCTTTAGTTATGATAAATTTTCAGAAGTTGTATTTACTGATTTATGCTTCAGGGAATTTGTAGGCGATAAAATTATTTTAAAACCATTAAATAAAGAAAATACTGCTTTTGAAAGTATTACTGCTAGTGGTGAAAATTGTTCTAAAAACAGAGGTTATTCTGACTATTTGGCCTGTAAAGATGGAAAAATATCAATTTCCAGAATATATGCAGAACCTCGTACTTGCGGCCTTGAAAACCTTGATAGTATTACATTTTCATTATAAAATAATATTGGGTGGAAAAAATGGCGCAAAACAATATTTTGCAGGAAGGAATAAACCTTTACAATCAGCACAAATATCCTGATTCTCTTACATTCTTTTTAGGGCTTCCTGAAAATTCTGATGTAGACAATATTGAACTGGCTTATTATATCGGTCTTTGTTATGCAAAGATGGAACGATATGATGATGCACTTTTGTATCTTGAACAGGTTGTTACTTCTGGAACAAATATTAATCGCACATTACAGTGCAGGTTTTTGCTGGCTGTAATTTATGCTCTTTCTGGCCGTCGGCGTCTTGCTGATTTTGAATTGAATAAGCTTCTTGAAACTGGTTATAAAACAGCAAGTGTTTATGCTTGCATTGCTTATGTCAGCTGGGAACAGAAGGATACTGAAAAGTGTCTTGAATATTATCGAAAATCCCTTGAAACAGATCCGGAAAATTCTACTGCCTTGAATGGATTAGGTTACGTTCTTGCAACTCAGGATAAAGATTTAACCCAGGCATTAGGTTATTGTAAAAAAGCTGTTGATTATAATCCTGAATCTGCTGCATGTCTTGATTCACTTGGTGTTGTTTACTATAAACTTGGACTTTATAAAGAGGCGAGAAAATATTTGACTAAAGCAGATTCAATTATGCCTGGTAATCCAGATATTATTGAACACTTGCGCCTTCTTGATGAGGTGGAACATAAAAGATGAAAAAGTTTTCTAAATTTAAATTTGTCAGTTTTATTTTTGCCGGTGTTCTTTCATTGGGTGCTGTCAATAATACTTTTGCAGCCTCAAAGCTTTTCGAAGATAAAAATAATGATACCGGTTATACCCGTTCAGCAGAAGCAGGAATGGCCGAAGAAGAATTTAGAAAGGGTGTTCTTTCTTATAACCGTGGAATGTTCAATGATGCAATTATGCAGTTTGAAAGAGCATTGTCATATCTTCCAGATGAAAATTTAATTATTGATTGGCTTGGTAAAGCATATTACCGTGCCGGTATGGAAGGTAGTGCCATTAAGCAGTGGCAGTTTGCAAAAGATGCCGGATACGGTGGACTTGTTTTAGATAACAGAATTGAAATCATTCGTGAACGTCGTGTTACTGGTGTTGATGAATCTTTTGATCGTTATACAGAAGCCGGTGTTTTCTCTGGAATTTCCAGTGAAAATAAATTTCTTTTTACTCAACCTATTTCTGTACTTCCAAATTCTGATGGTACTATCTGGGTAATCTGTTACGGTTCAAATGAACTTATTCAGTTTAATGTAAACGGAATGATTGTTCAGAGAGTAACAGGTCCTTTAAGCGGATTTGATCGTCCTGTTGATATTATCAGACTTCAGGATGGAGATCTTCTTGTAGTTGAAAGTGCAGGTGATAGACTTGCTGTGCTGTCATCAAAAGGTTCATTTAAAAAATATATTGGTAAAAAGGGACGTGGGGTTGGTGAACTTGTTGGACCTCAGTATGCCTGTCAGGATGAAAACGGTAATATTTATGTAAGTGATTTTGGTAATCGTCGTATTTCTGTTTTTGATAAAGATGGTAATGGAACTTTTACATTTGGTAAAAAAACAGATGGCTTTGACGGATTAAAAGGTCCAACTGGAATTGCAGTTGCTGGTGACAGTGTATATGTTTGTGACAGTGTTACAGGTGCAATTTATGAATTTGATTTAAGTGGAAATTACAAAGACATACTTGTTAAAGAAAAAACCTTTGAATTTCCTGAAAGCATGAAATATTATGATGGTTACCTTATTGTTTCAGATAGAAAGCATGTAAGTACCGTAGAACTTGGTAGTGGTATTGTTTTTGAAAATGCTTATATGGGAAATTCCCCATCCAGAATTACTTGTGCAGTTCCTGATAAAAATGGAAACCTTATTGTAAGTGATATTCTTTCAAATGATGTATATATAATGGCAAAAATGTCAGAACTTCTTGGTGGACTTTTTGTTCAAGTTGAAAGAGTAAACGCAGAGAATTTTCCTAATGTGACTTTGGAAGTTCGTGTACAGAACAGAAAAAGACAGCCTGTTGTTGGACTTCGTGGGGAAAACTTTTATCTTACGGAACAAAAAAGACCTTGCAGTAATTTTAAACTGAAAGGCAGTGCATCTGAAAATGACACTGAAGACATTGTCTTGATTATTGACCGTTCAATGTATATGCAGGGGTTTGAAGAACCATTGAACTCTGCTGTTCAGGAAATTGCAAAAAACATGCAGGGGGTTGGTAAGATTACTGTAATTAGTGCCGGAGAAATTCCTGTAGTTGAATATAAAGGAAGTCCTGAGGGTCTTCTTAAATTTTCTCATAAAGCACTAAAGTCTAAACTTACTGATCGTCCATGTTTTGATCTTGCTGTAAGACTTGCAACTAATGAATTGATTAATGCAGAACCAAAACGTGGAATTCTTTATCTTACACAGGGTAGACTTGATGATTCAACTTTTGCTAGATATGGAATTTCGGATCTTTCAAATTATATGAATAATAATGGAGTTTCTTTCTCAGTAATTCAGCTTGGACAAGGCGCTGTTGAAGAAGAACTTCGTTATATTGCAAAAAATGTTAATGGTAAAACTTATTATGTATATCGTCCTCAGGGCTTGTCATGTGTAATTTCTGATATGCTGAATGTTCCAAACGGATTATATACAATAACTTATACTTCGTTATTACCTACAGATTTAGGTCGCGCATATCTTCCTGTTGAAATTGAAGTATATCTATTAAATAGAAGTGGAAGAGATGAAACAGGATATTTTTCTCCATTGCAGTAATCCTTTCTTAATTAAAAGTTGGATTTTCCACCAAGACCAAAGGTGAAGTTGAGATTGAAGATTTCATCTTTGGTGTGAGAAAATTCTGCACTAAGGTTTGTTGTTAATGCAAAAGTTTTCAGAAAATAAATCTCAAGATCATGACTAATATCAAAACTCTGGTATTGTCGCAATCTGGCATTTGTTGAATCTGCAAGTTGAGAAGCGACGCTGATATTTAATGAATCATTTCGTAAAATCTTTAAATTAGAATAATCATATTTTTTGTTGAACAGTTTAACGGCCTCAAGTATTGGAGTGAAGTGGCTTGCTCTGTGATAGAGTACAGAGGCTTTTGTGTTCCAGTTATTAGCATCCTGGAATGAAAACTGAAAGCCTGTTCGTATTACATCGTCCCTAGTTTGGTAAAAGTTTGCCTGAAGATAAAGGTTATAATTCTGCTTTATGTTTTCCGGTTCAGTTCTTGGTATTTTAAGTGCTGACTGAAATGAGATGTTGTATTCATCTGATTCACACCATTTTAGTAATGGAAAACTTCCGTCTTTTGAGAAAATATTGACTGCTGTATAACCTAAGGTTGCTTTAATCTGGTATGTGTCAGCAATATTTTCTGCTGTAGAAATATCTCTGGCAATAGATAAAGATGCAATGTTAGGTATAAATACATCATATCTGTTTGCAAATAAAGGGCGCCTCCAGCTGAAGTCGTATTTACAGTTATAATTTACACTTTGTGCAATTTCATCAAAAGGAAGTTCACTTTGTTTAGAAGCCCCTGGTATTGTATTTAAAACCATGTTTGCAAGGTCTGCACTGAATAAATCGTAGAATGGTCCTGAAACAAAGTACCAGTTTCGTTTCGAAATTCCCTGACATATATTTTGAATGTCAGTACCATAATCGCCGCCTTTTGTTATATTCTGCACAAGCTTACTGTTTTTACTGTAGGTAAACGAAAAATTCTGGTTGTTAATTTTGAATGGAAATACAGTTGAAAAACCTGTTGTATCAGAAAATATAGTCTGGTTTCCTGAGGAGTATGAGCCTGCTTCGCTGAAATTAATTTGTGGTGCAAAGTTTGCAAAAGGAAGTGATAACGTATTTTTAATTGTTCCTCCTGTGGTGCGGTTTGATGCTTCAGGAGAACCCATGGAGAACTGGAACTTTGTAGAATCCCCATAGCTTTCAAAATAATTGTCACTTTTGATTTTAACTACATTGACTTTGTATGGCGAAAGTTTTTGATATGCCTTTGCGTCAGCAAGAAGAGAATATTTAATATTATTTCCAATGGTTAAAGAAATTGAATCAGTGTTTTCCTGAGTAACAGACCAGTTATCAGAAGAAACTTTTGTACTAGCTTTTAATATAAGAGGAATTTTTAATGAGCTGAGATTTAATTGAAACCAGTTATTTTTGTTTACGATTGCTTCGTCTATGTTATCTGTAAAGCTTTCTTCAAAGGTCAGTAAATTAAATAATGGCAAAGTTGTAGAAATCTGATGACCTGCAGAACTTAGTATATTTTTAGAATCAGCATTTCTTCCGATTTCAGTTTTAAGTTTAATGGATGTAACATTTACATCTGCATTAAGATTTCCTGAAATGCCAAACTTATTTTCAAAATCGGAAGAAGTAAAGAATGTTCCTGACAATTCACTGTTTGCGGATAATGATGGATTTGAGATTAAATCAAAATCACCGATTTTTAGAACTGATCCTTTGTGTTCAAGAGAAACCTTTGTAAGATTTTGTGCAATCAGTTTTGGAGAGGAATCGCTAAGATAAAGTTCATCAATTCCGAAAGTACCTTTTGCGTAGAGATTAGATACTGATTCTCCATTTGGCTTTACAACAGATGATATTTTAATATTCATTCGTGTTGGTATAATGTTTGGATTTATCTGTAATGACGAATATGCAATTTCGTTTCCGTCAATATAGACTTTGCCAGTTATACGATCGATATCAAGTCTGTGCATTGAAGATGAAACAGATAAAGTCGAATTTTGACTGATGTATTTACTTAATTCGTTTTGAGAAATAGAAAGCTCCAATGCTTTAGAACCAGTTGTTAAAATTTCTGGTGCATTACGATCTAAAACAAGTGTGAATGCAGAGTCAGAATATGGTCCTGTAAAACTTTTTTTTGAATCGGGGTCAACATTGTAATTAAAATATAAACTTATTTTTTTGTAAGATGATAGATCGACTTCGTCAAAATATTTCTGAATTGTAATATCTGTATTGTCTGTATCAGCAAAGTTGTGGTTTGATCCGTCCCAGTTAATGTATTGTGCATAGTTTGTATCTTTGTTAAATATTGCAGCATCAGAATTTATTTGCTTAAGCTCTTCTGTGTAAATTGAGTAATAGTCGTCGGCGTATGTAAAAATTCCTTGTGTAAAAGCCTGGTATGGTCCTATAAAGATTGTTCCGCTGCTAAGTATGGCTGAAGAATTTTTCTTTGCTGCTGTAATAATAATCCGGGCATTGTAATTTTCGTCAAAAAATGCTCTGTCAGAGTCTTTGAGAATAACACTTACTGTCTGCCATCCTTGTGTTTTTACATCTGGAATTAATGAAGGCTGAATAGGAGAAATTACATCTGTATAATGAGTGTCCGATGTGTCAAAAATTTTCCAGGTTGGAATATTTCCTTTATGCTCAACTTTAAAATCTTCTGCTGAATTTACTCCAAGCTGAAGATATACTTTAGTTTCAATGTCGTTTTTCTGATTTATAAGTTCAATAAACTCCTGGGATAATTTAACGGCAAGTTCAAACTTTGATGTGTTAGATAATAGATTTTTATTTGCAGAAGTTATGATTGTGTTAGAGGCCCATAATATATCACCAGTTGCACAATCCTGATGCTTTGTAAAATTATAACTGACAGGAATGCTGTATCCAGAGATTCCTTTGTCGGTAATTCCTGTCTGCTTTGCAACTGAACAATTCATTGTGTCAGAAAGTTCAATTGCGTAAGAAGAAGCTGTTCGCGGATTGAGAAATGGTGCAAAACCTGGTGGTAAATCTCTTTCTGCATCCTGGATTAAATATGCTGTAGAGGGAGTTGCATTGTCGAACCCGAAAATTCTGTATCTGCCTGAAACATTGTCCTGAGAGAATGTAAGGCCTGTAATATTTGAAGTTTTGATTTTTTCAGAAGTATATGTGATTCCGGTTGACAGTGTTACATAACCAGAGTTAGTTTTTTTATATTCCGCAAAATTATGATCTGGATTAATTGCCCATCTTGAAGCTAAAGCTACATCAGCAGAAAGAGACTCAAGAATGTCGTATTTAAAACCTGATGCAAAAGCAATCATACCTGTCTGATAGTCAGAAGTTTCTTCATACCATGTGATATATAATTTATCACTGTCAGTTATTCCTGAACTTAAGGAGATTTCACCGGTTTGTGGATTGTATTTTGCAGTTGAATCAATAACACCATTTTTGTAGACAGTTACAGTTCCTGGAACAGCTTTTGTTCCGATTTCGATCCTTGTGCTCTGAGAAAATGATTTCAGCATTATACAATCATCATTTGAAGATGAATAGCCAAGATAAATTCCAGGATTAATGTCAGCCATAGGAAAGTTGATTTCTGGTGAAAGATATGTAATTTTACCAGAAACTCCTGTAGAAGATAATGTAATTTCCGGATCGTAAATATCAATAAAGGTATGCTTTGATTTAAAGAAATCTGAGTGCAAAATATCGATGGAATTTACAATCAGTGCCTTATATTTATTGTTTTGATTTTCGGTTGAATATGATGCTACCAAAGCATCTTGAATATCTGATGAACCTCCATCATATCTGTAAGCGGCCTGAAATGGTGAAAAGCCTGTTGTGTTTTGAACAAGTAGCATCTTCTTGTGATTAATATCTGAAAAATATCCATCAATTTTAGTTCCGCTTTTATCGGGAATACTGAAAGTTCCGTCAATTGATTTTCCTGAATATGAATATTCAGTTACATTTACTTTTTTCGAAAAGAATTTTTGTATTGAACCAAGATATCCAGAGCCTGGACTGTTTGATTTTCCGAAAGTGCCTAATTCAGAAGAGAGAAGTGTATATGCATCCTGATCAAATTCCACAATAACTCTTGGAAGAATACCATTGCGTTTTTGAGCACCGGCATCTGATGAAAGAAGAATCTGATTTTTGTTAGGAAAAAGAAGATAGTCACTTGATGAAAGTTTTTTATAGTGGAAACCTGCATTATCTGTGAAAGAACCTTCAGGAGATTCGATATAAATCGAAAGGATTTTTTGAATTGAGGAATTTCCTGGTATTATATAAATTGAGCCTGTCAGAAAATTTGATGCTGGAATTTTAATGTTTGTAACAGCATTACGACCATAATAGGTTTTGTCAAATGATGATAACATATCATATCTGATTGCTGCATCAAACCTCCATTTATCTTTTGCAAGACTTGTACTGATACCTGGAGAGTGATTATCTCCACCACCTATTGATCGTGAAAGTGGAGTAAGCGAATAAATTTCAGGAAATACAATGTTTCTGTTTGAAGCTTTAATTTCCTTTATAGTTCCATCTGTGTTGTAACCAACAGTAAAAGTGTTTTTATTAAATTTATCTGCAAAAGCACCCTGAATATAGAAGCAGTTATTTAATAGAAACCATATTGAAAGATCAACTTCCTGTTCAAAAACAGGCGTGTTAAAGGAAGTTGTAAATTCGTTTCCATAGCCGAAGGTTGAAGATACTGTATCGGAAAGTTTCAAGTTCCAGTAACCGTCTGCTAGAAATTCAATTGAAGAGTCTGTTCCAAAGCCAGAAGAAAATAAAGATGTTTTAGAAGAATCCTGTTTGGGCGTCTTTAGAGACTCACCATTTGTTAATGCTGCATTGTTCGAAGTAGATATAGTTTCATTTGGCCTTACAGTAGAATCTGGAGAAGTTGAATAAGATTTGTTTGTAAATGTTAATGCAGTTATAAAAACTAATGCGATAACTTTAAATGTCTTTAAAAGTCGTGCTTTTGAAATTTTAATTTCAGGATGTGTGTTTTCAAGTTGAAGAATTGCTTTTTCAACCTGCTGTTTTTTTATGTTTTCACTTTCAAAAAGTTCAGGCTGGATTAATTCATTGACTGGAATACTATTGTGAACACCAACTCCAAGTAACCTTATTCCACGGCCTGATTCATATTTTTTTTTGAAAAGTAGTAGTATACGTGAATATAAATCTGCTGTGCATAGAATAGGAGTTTCGTAAGTCTGCTGACAGTTGACGGTTGTAAAATCTTCGTATCTGATTTTAAGTTGAACTGTTTTACTTGTTATGCTGGAATTTAAAAGTCTGTATGTTACTTGTTCTGATAAATCAAGGAGTGCTGTTTCTATTGTATTTATATCAGTAAGATCAAATTCAAATGTGGATTCCCGACTCAGAGAATGGGATTTTGGTTCTGATCTGAAATTTTCAGGTTCAAGACCACGACTTACATTATATAAAAAGGAACTTGAAGCTTTACCAAAAATGCTTTCAAGAAAAGCTTTAGAATGAATGCTGATATCTTTTACGGTTTTGAAACCTAAGCTTTCGAGGCGTTGAAGAGTTTTTTCACCAACACCCCAAACATCTTTTAACGGTAATTTGGACATGAAGTCTTCTTCTTGTCCTGGTTTTACGCAGAACATACCGTCAGGTTTCTTGATTTCCGAACAAATTTTTGCAAGATAAGAATTTGAAGCAATCCCCACAGAAATGGTAAGGCCGGTTTCATTTTTTACTCTGTCTTTTAATTTTTTTGCAGCTTCTTCTGGGGGACCGAATAATCTTTCAGTTCCAGTCATATCAAGACAGGCTTCGTCAATCGAAAGCTGTAATACATCCGGTGAAAAATCGTAGAGAATATTCATTACTTTTTCAGAATATTCAATGTAGCTTTCCATATCAGGTTCAACGAAAATTCCGTGGGGACAAAGCTCATATGCCTTTATGGAAGGCATTGCAGAATGAACGCCGTATTTTCTTGCTTCGTATGAGGCAGTTGATACTACATTTCTTTTTTTATGAGGATCTCCTGAAACTATCACTGGTTTTCCACGATATTCTGGATGAAGCAGCTGTTCAACAGAGGCAAAAAATGCATCAAGATCTACATGAAAAAAACATTTGCTTTTGTCCATGTTACTTTAGTCCTGTAGAGCTTGCAGAAATTAAAAGTGATGATTTTTCTTTAACAAAAATCTTTCTCCTTGAGCCTGTATTGTTTTCAATAAAACCTTCAGGATAATAATCAGAATCATAATAAGCATAAATATCAACGATACTGATTGCTGAATTATCTGGTGTATATGTAACTGTAAATTTTTCTGGTGGATAGTCAGGAAAATCAAACTGAATCTGATTTTTCTTTCCTGATGGGGTAAAGTTATATGTAGTGTAATAAATTGGATTTTCACTTTCTCCGGAAACAAAAACTTCTACGCGGGTTGCAGGTTTGTTTGTGTTAATCTTAATCTGACGAATTGTTCCACCGTAATAATTTGAGTCACTATATGAGGCTGAAAGGAATTGTGATTGTGGGGCATCAATTACTCGGCCGGAGAAGGTTCCAAATTCAACTTTGTTTTTAAATGTTTTTTGTATCAGCTTTGTAGCTCCAAAAATAAGACCTATAAAAATTCCTACTGTAAGAACAAGTATTAAAGCATAGTAGCGTGGAAACCGCTTTTTCAATTTTTTCTGAAGCTCTGCAATGTTATTCTCATTAGAGGAATTTTGATTGTCCTGGGCAGATGGTAAATTTTCGTTGGTGTTATTTTCTGAAACAGAAAGCTTCTTTGTCTTCTTTGAAGCATCTTTGTTTTTATGTATCAGCCGTGAATAAATTCTAAGGAGAATGATACTTAATGGAGTAATTGCACAGCTTAAAATCAGGTTGTATAAAGGATTTGCAAATATCAAGGGAAGAATTTGTGTCATTGTTGAATGTGTTGAAATTGCAAAAATCAGCTGGAAGTATGGAATCAATGAAAGTAAAAAGAAAATATATAATGCAATTGAATTTTTAATATGCAATGAAATTGTAATAATTATATAAATTACTGCAAAGAGATAAAAAAGTGAAATGTCGATTGCAGAGAAAATAAAAACATTTAATAAGCTGGAAAGTCTTAAAAGATACTCATAAGTGTAAGAGCCTACATTTTTATGAAATTTTAATTCAAGCAAAAAGAATAGTGAGATTAGTGTAAAGCTTAAAATAACTTTGATTCCAAGAACAGCAATTGGATTGCGTAAAATGTTATTGTAAAGGAGTCTTGCAGGAAATTGTGCAAGTTGCAGACAAACTGTAAGGATGATGATGGTAATAGGAACAAGATAAAGTGTTTTAATTGCACGTTTTGTTCTCAGGGTACGCATGCTGTGACCTTTTCTGAAAATAAAGCCTAAATCGCAGATAAAAACAAGACTTAATGTAATCAGAATAAGAAGCATAGTTATTGTAATGTTTTCAGTAATCCAGAAATGATTGCCGAATAAATCTACCGGAATGTAATGGGTATCATTCTGAAAGTTTGTTCTCTCTGAAAAGGCTTTAAGGAAATCCTGGTAAATATTAATAAGCTGATTTTCTTTCAGTTGATCTTTTTTAATATTCATTTCTACTGCAGGAATATCACGAGTCAGAAATGATGAAAGTATTCTTGAAGATCTTAAAATATCCAGTTTATAAAGTGAAAGATAAAAACTTCCTTTGATTTGAGGATTAATACCATTTTTTTCAAAGCTTGAATTAGTAATATCTACAAGCCATAGAGGACAGACCTGTTTACCAGAACCTGGTGTTAAGGTTGTTATTTTTTTTGCATCAAGATTTGAATAAAGGACACAATAGCTTTCTGTTCCCTGAATTATTTCAGCATAGATTTCAGTTCCTGTCATTTTGTCGTTGCCGGCAATTTGACTTTTATCACAGGCAGTAAGAATAATATTGATGTTAAAATCAAAGTTCTGTTCCTGACCCCATAAGATAAATGGCTCTAGAAATGAAAACTGGTCTATTATATCTTCCTGATTAAAAATAAAAACAACTGTACTGTACTGTCGTTCTTTGTGAATTTCAAAACCTTCCGTTGATTTGATTCTTATAGAAATATTGTACGGAAAATTATCTTCCTGGGTTCGGCAAAGAGCCATCTGTCGTGCCGAAATTCCTCTTGAAGTTAACTCATTGTAAACATAGTCTGAAAGAGAGCGGCCTTTAAGGAAATGAGGGTCCATACCATCGGCGGCTTGAGCATGAAAGCTTGAAATGAGAAAAAGGAATGAAAATATACTGATAATCAGTCGCCGAAACTTCATATATAATAGAATAAACTAACATCGAATTATCTTCAAGTGATGTAAAAATCGGAAAATGATGCTGTATTTTATTTAATAATTTCAATTATATTGCATAAATATTCCAAAATAGGATATATTTTGCTTATGGTAGTAATGAAGTTCGGTGGTTCTTCTGTTGCAGATGCAGATCGTATCCGCCATGTCGCATCAATCATCAAAGCATATAAAGATGAAAAACCGGTTGTTGTCCTTTCTGCTATGGGTGACACAACTGATCATTTGTTGGAAGCAGCAGATCTTGCTGTTAGTGGAAAAGTTGATATTTCTGGAGTTGAAAAACTTCACAGAGAAAGTGCTGATAAGCTTGGAATTAAAATTGAAGCTATTGATGACCTTCTTGAAGAATTGACTCAGCTTTTGACTGGTATTTCAATGCTTAAAGAACTTACTAAACGCACAAGAGACTACCTTGTTTCTTTTGGTGAAAGAATGTCAGTTCGTATGATGTCAGCCTACCTTACAAACCAGGGAATTCCTGCTAAGTTCTATGATGCATGGGACATTGGAATGATCAGCGATTCAAACTTTATGGCTGCTGAACTTCTTGATGAAGTTTGGGAAAACATTCCTGCACATTTAAACGGATATAAAGACGGTAAAGACAAGGAAATTCCTATTGTAACAGGCTTTATCGCAAAAGATAAAAAAGGAAACATCACAACATTAGGCCGTGGTGGTTCTGACCTTAGTGCTACAATGATTGGTTCTGCAATGAAGGCTAAAGAAATCCAGACATGGAAGGACGTAGACGGAATTTTGACAGCAGATCCACGTGTTGTAAAAGAAGCTCATCCAGTACCAGAAGTTACATACGAAGAAGCTGCCGAACTTGCATACTTTGGAGCTCAGGTTCTTCACCCACGTTCAATGATGCCTTGTATTAAAAGCGGTGTTCCAGTTCGTGTCAAAAACTCATATAACATCGAAAGCCCAGGATCTATCATTGTAGAAAACCATTCTGGCGAAGTTCCAAAGGTAACTGCAATCACTTCTGTTAAGCATGTTACTTTAATTGATATTAATTCAACACGTATGCTTGGAAGTGCAGGCTTCTTGGCTCACGTATTCAATAATTTCCTTAAATGGGGAATCAGTGTTGATGTAATTGCTACATCAGAAGTTTCTGTTTCCCTTACTGTTAACGGAAAAACTGATCTTACAGGACTTTTGCAGGATCTTGATCATGTTGCAGATGTTGAAGTTCAGAAAGACAAGTCAATTGTTACAATCATTTGTGATGCAGATCATTCAAGTGCAATTCTTGCAAGCGGTTTTGGTGCCCTTGCAGAAGCGGGAATCAATGTTCAGATGATTTCACAGGGTGCTTCAAAAGTTAATATTACAGTAATCTGTGATGACGATGAAGTTAACCAGGTTGTAAATACATTACATAAAGCATTCTTTGGTTAATGACTTAAGCACAAGTGAGAATTTGCCTGTGCATTTTTAATTTTAATAAGGTGGAATTATGAAAATTGCAATTGTCGGCTATGGAAAAATGGGCCACATAATTGAAAATTCAGCAAAGAACTTTGGACATGAAGTTGTTGCTACAGTTGATATTATTGCTAAAGATGCAACTAATCTTGTACCTCAAGGCGATTATGATGCAGTTGCAAAAGCCGTTAAAGAAAGCGGAGCAGAGGGCGTTATTGAATTCTCGCATCCATCTTCTGTAATGGGAAATGTAAATGCCCTTATTCCACTTGGAATTCCTGTAGTAATCGGAACAACAGGCTGGAATGACAAACACGCTGAAGTAAATGAACTTGCTTCTAAATGCAATGGTGTTGCAATGACAAGTGCAAACTTCTCAATCGGCGTAAATATGCTTTACAAAATCATTGAAGAAGCTGCAAAGCTTGTAAGTCAGTTTGATGAATACGATGCATCGGTTTCAGAAATTCACCACAATCAAAAGGCTGACAGTCCAAGTGGAACTGCAATTGATATTGCAAAGCATCTCCTTGCAAACTACCCAAAAAAAGATACAATCGTAACAGACCCATTCCACCAGCGTCCTAAGGCAAACGAACTTCATGTTGCCAGCATGCGAGTTGGTTCAGTTCCTGGAACTCACACTGTTTACTTTGACTCAAATGCTGACACAATTGAAATTACACATAGAGCAAGAAGCCGCGAAGGATTTGCAAACGGTGCAGTTCATGCTCTTGAAAGACTTACAGAGTATGTAAATAACGGAAAACTTGCAAAAGGCCGTTTATACAAGATGGAAGACTTGTTCTAATAGGGAATCTGAGGTAAAATTAAAGTATGTACGATAACAAAGGTTGTGATTTGCTCGATTACGACGAATCAGATTTTAATACAGTAATTGCTTCTGACATTTCATTTTCCGGAAAAATCCGTTTTACAAAACCATTCATGATTAAAGGAAATGTTTCAGGACTTATTCAGGCTGACAGTGATCTTGTGATTGCACAGGATGCAGTTGTTAAAGCAGATATTTTTGCTGAAAGGATTCTTGTTCGTGGCAAGGTAGAAGGAAATATTACAGGCCAGTCAATGGTTTTTGTAACTTCAAAAGGATCTGTTTCAGGAGATATTACTTCTAAACAGGTTGTTCTTGAACCAGGAAGTAGTTTTTCTGGTCGTTGTACGATGGTGAAAGATGAAGCGTAGTATCTGTTTAATTTTATTATCTTTACTTTGTGTAAGTGTTTTTGCTCAGAAAAAAAAGGACGCACTTGTTCTTTATCAGCATAAGAATTATAAAGAAGCAATTGCGGTTTGCGAAGAAGAACTTAGAGCTGATCCAAACCGTGTAGAAGCCTTCGTAGTTCTTTGCTGGAGCCTTATTGGTAATGGAGAATATCCACGTGCTGAACAGCGTGCTTACGATGGACTTAAGCTTGCCCGCTATGATATTCGTTTAATTGAAGTTCTCGGTGAAGCAAAATATTATCAGGGAAAAAATGAAGAAGCTTTGAAGCAGTTCCAGGAATATATTTCAATTGCTCCAGACCGTACTGGAGATCGTGTTGATGTTGCATACTACTTTATGGGTGAAATTTACATCCGTCAGACAAAGTTCCAGCATGCAGACATTGCACTTTCTGCAGCAGTAAGAAAAAGACCTCTTTCTGATGTATGGTGGACACGTTTAGGTTATGCCCGTGAACAGGCCGGTAACTACGCAGAAAGCCTTACAGCCTATGAAGAAGCATTGAAGCTTAATCCTTCAAAGACTGATGCAATCCGTGGAAAAGAACGCGTTCAGGAACACACAAGATAAATTAATCAGTTAATCGAAAATTCATGAATAAAAAAATTCATATTGAAACATTAGGCTGCAGATTAAACCAAATTGAAAGTGAATCTGTGGCCGCTTTTTTTTCTGACGATGGTTTCACTGTCGCAATGAAATCAATTACATCTAAAGATAAAGAAGACTCAGACTGTGTTTTGTGTGTTGTGAACACATGCACTGTAACTGCAAAGGCAGAGCAGAAGGCACGTCGTATTATTCGACTTCTTCTGAAAAAATATCCATCATCAATTGTCGTTGTAACAGGTTGTTATGCCCAGGTAAATAAAGAAGAAATTTCAGCGATTGACGAAAGGGTAGTCGTTTTACCGGGCCGAGTTAAAAGCCGCCTTGCCGATGTTCCATCAATTGTAAGCTCTGTATTAATTGAATCTGAAAACAATGTGGAATTAATTCAGAAAAAAATTAAAGAACATCTTGAAAGCAAAGTTTTGTTCAAGCCTGTTACAGATACAAGTGAAAATCCATTTAAACTTTCAACTGATACATTCCTGCATCATTCAAGATCTTCAATCAAGATCCAGGACGGATGTAACTGCCGTTGTTCTTACTGCGAAATCTGTATCGCCAGAGGAAAATCTGTTTCACTTGAAGTTTCAGAAGTGTTGAAGCAGGTTGAGAAATTAATTGCAGCAGGACAAAAAGAAATTGTAATTACTACGGTTAATATTGCCCAGTATAAATCAGAATATGAAGGTAAGATTGTAGACATTGCAGGTCTTCTTGAAATTCTTTTAAACAAGACAAAAGGTGTTTCTTTCAGATTCTCAAGCCTTTATCCACAGATTGTTGATGAAAGACTTTGTGAGCTTATAAAAGATGAAAGAGTTCGTCCACATTTTCATTTATCTGTACAGAGCGGAAGCGACGAAGTACTTTTGAAAATGAATCGTCCATATAAAGCTCAGGCTGTAATTGATGCATGCAACAGATTAAAGGCTGCAAAGAAAAATCCATATCTTGCTTGTGACATAATTGCAGGATTTCCTGGTGAAAGGGATGAAGATTTTAAGGCTACAATGAATCTTATAAAAGAATGTGGCTTTACATGGGTTCACGCTTTCCCATTCAGTCCACGACCTAATACGGTTGCTTTTACAATGAAGCCAAAGGTTCCGGAATTTGTTACAGGCAAAAGAGTCGATGAACTTCTTGAATATTCCTTTGAAAGTAAAATCAATTATATCAATTCATTGAAGGGAACTGTTCATAAAGCCATTGTTGAGACAAGTCACAATTTAAATGCTCTCAAAATCCGTGATGGTAAAAAAGTTGTCCATGCAGTAAGTGATAACTTTTTACATTGTGTTGTATTGATTGATGACGGTAAGGAAATTCCTTTTGCTGGTAGTGAAGTGGATGTGGAAATTGTTTCACCTTTGATTGATGAAATCAAACGCAATGGTGAACAGGAAGTGCTTGCGCGATTGACATAGATGGTGGGATTTGAACAATTGGGTGATTAAAAAGATTCCCTGTTAATATAACATGAAATCGAAAACTGTAAAAAAAAAGGCTTCTGATTACCAGAAACCTTTTTGTGAGCTACACAGGATTCGAACCTGTGACCCACGCCTTAAAAGGGCGTTGCTCTACCTACTGAGCTAGTAGCCCATCCACTCACTTCGTGAATGTATTAGTACTATATACTTTTGGATAAAACGTGTCAATAACTTTTTGTTTATTTTTTGAATTTTTTTGATTATTTTTACCTTTAATGTGAAATTTGAAATCCAATCTGTGGCGACAATATAAGCCTGAGAAATCCTATAAATGTCTAATAGTAACCTTCTGTAAAGATAAGCATTAGACCTTTGAATAAATCTAGGCCATGAAAATTCCTCTTTACCAAAGCCCTACAATCTCTTCTTGACCAACATTTCTACTCAATTTATAATTATATTATTGAGGAAAATTTACTTTTTCTTAAATCTCGTAGTCTAAAAGGAATTTTGTGGAACATTCGTATACAATTGTTGTGCCTGATACTGGAATATTAACTAAACTCTGTGGCACTAACGATAGCAATTTACGTCTCATTGAACAGCACTTAGGTGTTCCTGTGTATATGCGGGGAAATGAACTTTCAGTTGAGCAGGATGATCCTCAGGTTCAACAGCAGTTCCGTTTTATCATTGATCGTATTATAGACGAAATCCAGGATGGATATGCAGATTCCGAAGATGCTGTTGCTTCCCTTTTAAATACTGACTTAAATCCTGACTATACTCCTACAAAAGCCTTTTTTGATTCTAAACGGCAGCACGCTACAATGGACGAAGGTGCAATTATCGTTCCGGGAGCCCAGAAAAAACTTTATCCAAAAACTCAGAATCAGGCAGATTATGTAAAACTTCTTAGAACACATGACATGGTTTTTTGTTCGGGCCCTGCAGGAAGCGGTAAAACATTCCTTGCTGTAGCAGAAGCGTTAAGACTTGTTCTTTCTAAAGAAAAAAAAGGAATTATTTTAACTCGTCCAATTGTTGAAGCTGGTGAGAATCTTGGTTTTTTACCAGGTGACCTTGAACAGAAAATCGGACCTTATTTAAGACCACTTTATGATTCTATGGAATTCCTTCTTTCTAAAGAAACTGTAAAAAAGTTAATTGAAAATGATATTATCGAAACTGCTCCTTTAGCTTACATGAGGGGGCGTACTTTAAATGATAGTGTTATCATCCTTGATGAAGCACAAAATACTACATGCGAGCAGATGAAAATGTTCTTGACCCGCATGGGTAACGGATCAAAGGTATTTATTACCGGAGATGTAACTCAAATAGACTTACCAAAGAGATGTAAGTCAGGACTTGTTCACGCACTTGATGTCCTTTCGGGGATTGCTGAAATTGGAATGATGCAGATGACTGGCTCTGATGTTGTAAGAAATCCTCTGGTAAAGAAAATTGTACAGGCGTACGAAAATGCAAAAGACCAATGACACTCAGCCGGTAAATACCGGTAATTCAAAAAAATCTGATAATTTCTTTCACAAATTAGCTCTTAACTTGAAGAAAGATTATCCTGTTTTAATTCTTTCAGTTGTCGCTTTTATAATATTAGGAATTATATGTTTCTTAGGTGTTACAAAAAGCTTGACAGTTGCAGCTTTCTCATTGAACGAATATGAAGTAGGCCAGATTGCTGACAGAACTATTGAAGCTGACAGACCTTTGCCAGCAACTGCAGCGTATCCGTTTGCAATTGGTGATCATGAAAAGATTATCAAGAAAGGATTTGCCATTACAGAAGATGGTTACAGAAAGCTTGAAAAAATGGCCAATACAAAAGAATATATCGATTACAGAGCTTATGTAGATACATTGCTTTATTTATTCCTTTTAATGATTTTGTGGACATTGCTTTATTCAAAACCATTACTTGGAAGAAAAGCTGCCTTTAAGGAACTTTTGATTCAGATAATTTTCTTTATTCTGATTTATGGATGTGCAATGTTTGCTCCAAGAATTCAATTCTTTGCGCGAAGTTCATATCATCTGATTATTGCAATTCCAACTGCATTGTTTATTTTCCTTATTACACTGCTTTTTGGAGAACGATCTTCAGTTTTCTTTTCAATCATCGTTTCTCTTGGTGTGTTGAACGCATCAAATTACGATCTGGTTCCTTTCCTGTTTACTCTTGCTGTTTCTTTCAGTTCTACAAGAATTATCCGTAAAATTGAAACTCGTATTGATATGGTATTTGCATCCCTGGCTGTTGCAGCTTTGAATATTGTTTTTATGTTTATTCTTAAAGTTTTATTCAATGAAAGCTTTGATGATATTGCATCTGTTATTTTTGCACTTGCAGCAAACGGTTTTATTTCCGGAATTCTTGCCCTCGGTTTTATTACTCCTTTGGAACAGGTTTTGAACACAGCTTCTGTATTCAGATTGATGGATTTAAGCGATTTGAATAATCCTACAATGCGTAAACTGCTTTTGAATGCTTCTGGTACTTATAATCATTCCATGATGGTTGCAACACTTGCTGAAAATGCATGTAAAGAAATTGGTGCTAATTCACTTGTTGCACGAGTTGGTGCTTATTATCACGATATTGGTAAAATGGATCAGAGTGAATATTTTGTTGAAAATCAAAGTGGTCAGAACAAGCATGATGAAATGAATCCATCTCTATCTGTTTCAGTAATCAGAAGTCATGTTAAGCGTGGTGTAGAAAAAGCGCATCAGCTGCATCTTCCTCCACAGATTATTGATATTATTGCAGAACATCATGGAAACAGTGTAATTGCTTATTTTTATAATGTTGAAAAACAGACTAACCCTGATGTTCGTGAAGAAGATTTTTCGTACAACGGAGTTCCTCCAACAACTAAAGAAAGTGCAGTAGTTATGCTGGCAGATACAGTTGAGGCAGCATGTCGTACTCTTGAAAAGCCTTCTGTATCACGCCTTGATAAGTTCATTCAGCAGTTAATTGCTGCAAAACTTGAACATCATCAGCTTGATAATTGTCCTCTTACATTTAAGGAACTTACAGTTATCCGTGAATCTTTTGTAACAATTCTTGCAGGGTATTATCATTCAAGAATTGAGTATCCGGATCAGAAAGATCCAGATGCAGAAGAAAAAAAGAAAGCTGATGAAATTCCTTCTTCAAAAAAAGTTGCATCAAAGTTTAAGTCAAAAAAAGAAGAGAAAAATGGAAAATAAAATTTTAATTAGTGTTCAGGAGGAAATGAAAGCTCCTGCGTTTATAGATAATGTTGAAGATTTTGTTCTCAAAGCAATGGATAAACTGAAGTTTCACAATGAAGAAGTTTCTATTTTATTCTGTAACAATGAGTATATTCGGGAACTTAATAATAGTTACCGTCAGATTGATTCAGCGACTGATGTGCTTTCTTTTGAAAATGATTATGTTTATGAAGAAGACGGTGTAAAATGGACTGCTGTTGGTGATATTGCAATCAGTGTTGAAATGATTGGAGAAAATGCAGAGTATTTCAAAACAACACCTAATGCTGAATTGAAAAGACTTTTAGTTCATGGTCTTCTGCATTTAAATGGAATGGATCATGGTGAAGAGCATATTGAATCTGGTGTTGAACCTGAATGTGAAATGCTTGTTCTTCAGGAAAAACTGTTGAAAGAATTAGATAGTGAAATTGTAATTAAATAAAGTTAAGACGGAAAATTTAATGAGCTTATTTGGTTTTGGTACTAAAAAAAATAAAAAGGAAAATTCTGTAGAATCACAGGAGCAGAAAACAACAGAAGAGCTTCTTGAGGAAGAAAAAGAAGATATGATTCAGGGAGTTGAAGAACTCTCAACAACTTCTGTAAAAGAAGTAATGATTCCCCGAATTGATGTTGATTTTATCAATATTGAAACAGACAGAGCTGAGCTGCTTGAGAAAATAAGTGACAGCGGTCATTCAAGATTCCCTGTTTATAAAGATTCTATCGATAATGTAATAGGAGTGCTTTATGTTAAGGATCTTATCAGATGCTTTTCTAAAGAGGAACCTTTTGAACTTGAAAAGATAATTCGTAAGGCTTACTTTGTTCCAGAGACAAAAAGAATTGACAGCCTTTTGCGGGAGTTTAAAAGACGTCATATTCATATTGCAATGGCAGTTGATGAATACGGTGGACTTTCTGGAATTGTGTGCATGGAAGATATCATCGAAGAGATTGTTGGTGATATTCAGGATGAATTTGATAATGAACGGGACGATATTGTAAGTCTTGGAAAAAATATATGGCTTGTAGATGGTCGTGAAAATCTTTCTGATTTGAATGAAGAAATTGGTTCAACATTCCCGCAAGAAGAATTCGATACATTAGGTGGATTTGTATTGGATCTTTTCGGAAAGATTCCTGTTAAATATGAAAAGATGACATGGAATAACTATGATTTTATCATTCAGGATATGGATGTTCATAGAATTGATATGATTAAAGTTGTATGTCATGATAATGAGGGTGGGGAAAAGGATGAAAAAGATTAAGATAGCACTGGTGTGCTGTTCACTTTTAATTTTATGCAGTTCTGCTTTTACACAGGTAAATGGCTTTAAGAAAACTACGGCCTTTGAGCAGACTTCTAAACTGTCAGCATCTGAACTTTACAACATAGGCTATGATTATTTTTTAGAAAAAAACTGGTGGCAGGCTTCTGAAAAATTCCAGGAAGCTTTACAAAAAAATGAAGCTTACTCTGATGCCTGGTATATGCTTGCAAAATGTTCATATGAAATGAACCAGTTTGATCTTGCAATTGAATATGTTAGTAAAGCTCAAAAGTATGCCGGTGAAAAATCTGAATATGTAAATTTAAAAGCTTTCTGCTACATCTCTACCGGTAAATTTAAAGATGCAGAAAATATTTTTAATTCCATTTTAAAACAATACCCAAACGATATTGAAGCAAGATTCGGGCTTGCTGAGCTTGAACTTTTTTCTGGTAAACTTACAGGCGCTGAAGGTCTTTACAAGGATGCGCTTAAAAGACAGCCATCAAATGTTAAAGCCCTTTTAAGTCTGGCGCTGGTTTCTACAGAACTTGGTAAAAGAGATCTTGCAAAAGATTATATAAACAAAGCACTTCAGTCTCATGCAAATAATGAAGAAGTATATTATATAGCTTCGTATCTTGCAGCGATGAGTGGTGATTACACAGATGCTGAGCGTAAGGCTTTAATGGCAGTTCAGGTAAATGGGAATTATGACAGTGCATATGAACTTTTAGGAACAATTTATTATGCACAGAAAAGATATCAGGATGTTCTAGATATTGCTGATTTCAGAATTAATCGTAACCGTAATTTAACTCAGGCATGGTATATTAAAGGACTGGCACTTGAAAAACTCGGACGTTTCGAAGAATCAATTTCTACATGGGAAAGAGGTCTCGAAATTGATCCTGCTGATGAAATTATGCGAACTGCTTTTGAGCTTTCTGTTCTTCGAAATACAAACATTGAAGATCCTAGACGTAAAGGATGGGCAACATATCATGTAAAAAAAGGCCAGGAATATCAGAAAAAATATCTTGGGCCTCAGGTTCGATATGAATATCAAACAGCTTTAAAAATTAATCCTAAAAACAAAACTGCTCGAAATGCTTTTGCACAGATGCTTTATAACGATGGATTCAATGAAAATTATCTTGAGCAGATAAAATTCGTAAAAGAAAATACAACAGAACCTCAGTTCAAAAATCCTTCTAAACCAACTGATGCAGAAGTTGACAGAAAAATTAAGTATATTCGTCTTTCAGATACCATTGAAGGATTTGAATCTCTTATGACAAATACAATGGCTCAGAGATGGGATATAAATCCCTTCTACTTAGATAAGACAAGATGGAATATCGGTATCTACTATATGGAAAAAATTGAACCGATGTATCATTGTGACATTGCTCGTATTGCAGCAAATAATCTTCGCTTAATGTTTCAGGGAATTTCTTCGACTAATGTCAGATTATTTCCAGAATCCGTTACAGGTTATGCTGATGCATATAAAAAGGCTCATGATAGAAATCTCGATTATTTTATCATCTTAACTGGTGATGAAACTGACAGGGATGTAAAGATAGATGCTGTAATTTATTCGGGAAGAACAGGTACAAAATCTGCAAATTTCTCGATTTACAGAACAGGTAATGAACGTTTTTCGGGTGCACTGCTTCGTTTAAGAAAAGATATCCTTTCGATTCTTCCAGTCAGAGCAACAATATTAAACAGAAACTTAAATGATATTCTTTTGGATATTGGTAAGTCAGAAGGAATGATTAAGAATGCTGAGTTTGTTGTTGTACGTAAAGGTGCATTAAAAACAAGTGATACAGGTGTAGGACTTGTATATGATGAACGAGATGCATTGGGAAAGGTGACGATTACCAAAACATCTGAAGAAATTTCTGAAGGTATTCTTTCTGACACAGGTTTTTATGACAGAGTAAACTCAGGTGATGAACTTGTGCTTTTAAAATTACCTGATAATAAGGATAAATCAAATCAGAGTGAAACTGCTTTGGATACAGCACCTCAGGCTGAACAGGAAACAAAACCAAGTTCACTTAAAGGTGCCGATCTGGAAATTACCAGAACTCCATCGCTAATCAGAATGATTAAAGAATTGAATTAATCTTTTACGGTTATCATATCGAGACTTGAATCAATCCATTTCTTGCTCAGTTCAGGAAATTGTTCCTGAACTTGAAGGAACTGGAATACTGCTTTTTCGTATTCTTTAGCAAAGTAGTAGGATTCTCCAAGATAGAAGGTAGCTCTGCTTGTTACCTCTGGGCTTCTGTGAATGCTTAAAAAATCTGTAAGCTCATCAATGGAAGCTTTAAAGTTTTTCTTAACGAAGGATGATTTTAATATTTTGAACAGATAATAATCATCACCACCTTCCGGACAGATCAGATCATTTTCAAATATAAATAATTTTGTAATTCTGTTGCTTGTTCCTGTATATTTACTGCCAAGTGTCTTAGCCTGTTCCATAGCTTTAGGGCCAAGAATATTCTGTTTATTCTTTGTTACTTCGATTAATCCTGGAGTAGGAAGTGGAATGTCTCTCATTTTTTCAGAAGGATCAGGTTCAGGACCTGAAATTTTTTTGTTGTTAGTAGATGGAGGAGTGATTACTTTCTCATCTGTATTTGCTGTGGCAACTCTTGCGCCGTTTACAGTGGTGTTTACTGATGGAAGAATAACATTGTATGTACCATTTGTTGTTGTACAGATGATGCAGAAATAATATTCACGGGAATCACTCAGTGTGTCCATGTATGTAAATGTTTCGGAATCCAGCTTTATTAATGGTTTTAAAGTTGAAAGCTGCTGTGATGATGTAATTGGCTTAATATCACGGAAAATCAAAAATCCTGTGATTTCAGGAGTTGAGTTTTGTGGAGCCTTCCAGGTTAATTTTATTGTTTTATTAGATTTGGGAATTGCATTAATTTCTGAAACAACAGGTCTTGATGACTGAGCAAAAAATAATGAGCAAGTCATAAAGAAAGTTAATAAAGCTAAGATTTTTTTCATTTTCATACTATATATTGTATAATCATTTCAACTTATTTGACAAGATACATTGTTTAATTTATTCTATTACAAAAGATTTAAGGAAATTAGCCATGTTAGAAGAATTGAAAATGCCCATTTCAGAACTTAAAGAAAATGTTATGAATGTCTGGGGGTGTCTTTGACTCTGATTCCATTTACAGCAAAATAGCTGAACAGGAAGAATTACAGAATCAGAGTGACTTTTGGGATAATCCGGAAAAAGCCCAGAAGGTAATGAGCAAAATTAAGGCCTTAAAGCTTCGTGTTGATCCTTGGAAGGAATTAATCAACGATATTAATGATATTGAAGCGATGTATGAACTTGCAGAGGAATCTGGGGATGCAGATACTGAGCAGGAAATTCGTACAATGCTGGAAGAAGCAAATAAAAAATATGAAAAACAAAGTGTACTGAATCTTTTGTCTGGAGAAGTTGATAATTCCAGTGCCTTTTTAACAATTCATGCAGGTGCTGGTGGCACAGAGGCAGAAGACTGGGCTTTTATGCTGAGTCGTATGTATACACGCTGGGCAGAACGCCGTGGATTTAAAATTGAAACAGTAGATATTCTTGAAGCCGAAGGTGGAATTAAGTCAGTTACTTTCCAGATTGATGGTGAATATGCATATGGTTATTTAAAGGCAGAAGCTGGAATTCATCGACTTGTTAGAATCAGTCCCTTTGATGCAAATGCACGTCGACATACATCTTTTTCAAGTGTATTTGTTTTTCCTGTTCTTGATGACAGTATCGAAGTAGAAATCAGACCAGAAGATCTTCGTGTTGATACTTATCGTGCAGGCGGTAAGGGTGGCCAGCATGTTAACAAAACTGACTCAGCTGTTCGATTTACACATTTACCAACAGGAATTGTTGTTGCCTGTCAGAGTGAACGAAGCCAGATTTTTAACCGCCAGGCTTGTATGAGCATGCTTAAAGCAAAGCTTTATGAGTATTACCGGGAACAGAAAGAAAAAGAAAATTCAAAATTTGCTACTGAAAAAAAAGATATCGGCTGGGGAAACCAGATCCGTTCTTATGTATTCCAGCCATATACAATGGTAAAAGATCATAGAACAAAATGTGAATCAGGAAATATTCAGGCTGTAATGGATGGCGATATTGATCAGTTCATTGAAGCATACTTAAAGGCAAAATGGACTGGTGCACCAATGGATGATACTGACAACGGTGATGATTTATAATACTAAATCAAGACATTATTATGTCCTTCGATTTTTACTGATTATAATTACGATTTTTTTCTCAATAAATAATATATTTGCAGAAGAAACAAAACCTTGGACGATTGGAGCAAAAGCTTTCACATATTCCCAGGATATAAAAAGAAGTGAATATGAAAAAGCGGTGCTCAAGACAATTCCCCAATTGATTCTTGATCATCTTCACGGATTAAAAGGAAGAAATGTTCCTGCTGATGAATTACTTGATAGAAAAATTGATGAGCTTGTAAAAGAAAGATTAGCGCTTTTTCTTGAGCTTTCAAAGGAATCTAAAGTTCGCGATTCATATGTGCTCAAGGATTTTTCTGGTTATCAGTTCAAAAAAAATATTTCACTATCAGAAAAGAAAATAGCTGAGATTCAAGAAAAAATTGAAGCAAATCTTGAACAGCAGGAAAAACTTATTGCTCAGTATAAAGACGGAAATAGTCAGTTTGAAAATTTTGCTCTTTATAAAAATGATTCAGATTCTTTATTTGAGATATCTGATAAAAATACAGAGGATGATTTTTTTTCCTATAATTTTTCCTCTGAAGTAACTAAGGCAAATATAAACGGTTTGATTACAGGAACTATTGTAACTTATGGAAGTTATGCTGCAGTTTCTGTAGAGCTGATTTTATATCCTGGAGCAAAATCAACAGGTGTTATTACAGAAGTTGGAAGCTTTTCAAAAATCGAAACTATTGCGAAAAATATTGCTTATCGGTTAATTCCAAAAATTGAAAACTCTATTCCATGTGATGTAACAATTAATCTTGTAAATGAAGATTTAAGAAAAGACGCAAAGCTTACAGTTGATTCTATAATTTATGATCCAATTCCTAAAAAACTGGTATTAAGTACTGGAGTTCATAATCTTACATTTGAATGTAAAAATTTCAGAAAGGAAAGCTTTTCATATGGTTTCGGATATGAAAAAAAATATGTAATTGAAATAGATTTTGTTGAGAATGTACCAATTCAGACTGCATTTAATTTGAAAACACCTATTCAAGGAAACCTATTTTATAATGGTACACAGTCTGATGATAATGTTATTTCAGTAAAGATAAATAATCATGGTGTTCTTGGATATTATTTAACTGAAGATGAAAATTCCCTTTTCTTTATGATTCCGAAAGAGAAGATTGAAAATGGTTCTTCTGTAAATCTTAATTTAATCAATATTGATGTTGGACAAAATATAGATAAAAGACGAAAAATGATGTATATTTCGTATAGTGCTTTAATATGTTCATTGCCATATCTGTTTTATTCATATTCCAATTATAACAACCTTTATAGAAGTTATAGTACTGGAAATCATAATATAGATTTAAATGAATTACAGACCTATCAGACAATGAGCTATATTGGAATTGGTTTGTCAGCAGGAATCGGTGTATGGTTTATTTATGAACTTGTACAATATCTTATTGCTGCTAATAAAGCATTGCCAGTTGAAGCAAAAAAATCTTCTGTTACTTTTGAGCAGTCGGTTTCTGATTTTGAATCAATGCAGTTGATGTTCAAGGCAATGGCAGAAGAAGAAAAAAAACGTCAAGAAGCAGAAAAACAACTGAAAGAAGAAAATAAGACGACAGAGGATTCATTGTCGCAAGAAAATATAGAGGAAAAACAATAATGGCAAAGCTTTCATTTGCACAGGCAATTAAAAATTTATTTTCAGCTCACAACAAAGAAGATACAGAATTCTTTGATGATCTTGCAGATGCTTTAATTGAAGGTGATATTGGTGCAAAGAATGCAATGGAGCTTGTTGATCAGCTGGAAAAAGAATGTAAAGAAGGAAAAATTCATGGAAATGAAGAAATCCTTAAACATATGAAAGTTCTTCTTTCAGAATATGTTAAAAGTGTTGAGTTTGTTCCTGAAAAAGGAAAGATTAATATATGGATGATGCTTGGTGTAAATGGTGTAGGTAAGACAACCAGCTGTGCCAAAGTTGCAAATCTTCTTATTAAGAATGGATTTGAACAGGTTGTACTTTCTGCAAGTGATACATTCCGTGCTGCTGCAATTGAACAGCTTTGTTATCATGGTGAAAAAATTGGTGTAAGAGTTGTAAATCATCAGCATGGTTCAGATCCATCAAGTGTTGTTTTTGATGCTGCTGAAAGTGTAAAAGCACATGGTGGTGGACTTGTGATTGCTGACACCGCAGGTCGTCTTCATAATAAAGAAAACCTGGTGCACGAACTTGAAAAAATTGACAGAATATGTAAGCAGAAAGCTGATGATGGATGTTATAAAAAGATTCTTGTTATAGATTCAACAACTGGTCAAAATGCGTTACGTCAGGCAGAAGTATTTAATGAAGCAATTGGTGTAGATGCAATTATTATGACAAAATATGATTCTACTGCAAAAGGTGGTGTTGCAATTAGTATTGGTAAAGATCTTGGAATACCTGTATTTTATGTTTGTACAGGAGAGACATATTCGGATATTTCACTTTTTAATTGCGATGATTATTTAAATACATTCCTTGGATTGTAATTTTTTTGGAATTTTATCTTATGAAATTGAGAATGCACAGATTGAATATAATTATATTTATGATATTTCTTTGTGCTCTTGATTTATATCCTCAGGAAAATGTACAAACTGCAAAAGATGATGTTTTACCTGTAGAAGAAAAATCCGAAGCTAAAAAAAATATAATTCCAGAATATGAACATATTCTTGATTCAAGCTCCAGATTGCATATGTTTACTTACAAGGATGAAAATCTTGAACATTTTGCTGTTCATAATTCAAATAAATCCAATGCAAGATCACTGATTCAGCATTCAGGTAAAAAAACAAAAAGATTTTTTTACGATGATCAATTGAAGCTCTCTTGTGTTGAATTGTGGAATACTGGAAAAAAAGTTGCTGACAGTTCATTGGAGAATATTACTTACTATTTTTATTCTTCTGATTTGTTGAAAACTGTATATTCAAAAAGGGACTTTTATATTGAATCAAAAGAAATTTCTTTAAAAGAAAAAAAATTGTTGCAGTCTTTTTATGATGTAAATGGTTTTCTAATAGAAAAAAACGAATATTCTATTCTAGGTGTTGATGAAAAACACAAAATTGAAGTCTCAAATAAGTACAAGGAGCTTCCATTTTCTTTAAGACGGGAATATTCATTTTTTTACAAATATGACAGTGCAGGACAGATTGTCAGTGAAGAAGAAATTCATAATGAATATAGAACTGAGTCTGCTTTAAGAGTTAATAAAACTACATCTAGAAAAAATATTTATGAATACCTGGAATCAAATTGTCCTCCTGTAACAACATTTTATGAAAATAATATTCTTCGTATGAAAACTATTTATTCATCTCAGAAAGATTATTTTCAAAACATTTATTTCGACAATAATAATTATGTAAAAGTACAATATAAAGACGGTCGAAAAATTTCTGAAATTTTTTACATTGATGGAAAGGCCTATGAACAATAATTTTTCATTTAAGCCATGGATTCATTTCGTTTCAAAACGTTTTTCTACTGTTGATAACAAAGGTAAAAGCGCAGTTACAACTAGATTATCATCACTTGGTATCTGTTTTGGTGTAATGACACTTATCGTTGTATTAAGCGTCATGAATGGTTTTCAGGCACAATTTATTGATTCCATAATTGAATTAAGCTCATATCATGTTCAGGTTACCGATGTTGAAGATGAAAATATACGTAATGATATTTCTTCATATCTAACAAATTCTGTAATGGAAAAAAATGTTGTTTCATTTATTGAGTTTAAAGAAGCACAAAGTTTAATGACTGATAAATATGGAAAAGAAAGTGCTGCAATAATCCGTGCTGTTCCGAAAGATGTTCTTATTCGAGACGCAGGTTTTGAAAAAGAAATGGGAATGGTTTCTGGAAGCTTTGATATTGAAGATGATAATTCAATTATTTTAGGAGTTAGACTTGCAAAAGCTTTGGGCGTCCGTGTAGGAAATACTGTTAATCTTTTTGCTTTAAGTGGATCTGGCGATACTCAATTGATTTCAAATAATCGCACTTTTACAGTTAAAGGAATTTTTTCCTGCGGTTATGCAGATATAAATGCCAGCTTTGCTTTTATTAATCTTTCTTCTGCTGAAAAATATTTTGGTTCTGAAAAACTCGTTTATGGTATCAAATTAAAGAATCAAAATTCTGACAGAACATTTCAGAAGGAATTTGAAAAGAGTTTTCCAAATGCTAAAACTTCTGTATGGCGTGATTATAACAGAAGTTTTTTTGGTGCATTACGGGTAGAAAAAAATATGCTTTTCTTACTTGTTGTAATGATTTTTATTGTAGTTGCAATTAATATCTACAATTCCATGCGTAAACTTGTTTTTGAGCGCAGAATTGAAATATCAACCCTTGCAAGCCTTGGCGCTGATAATAATTCAATTCAAAATATTTTTGTATATCGTTCTTTTATGATTGCATTAAAAGGCGCATTGCCTGGCTTGCTTTTAGGTTTACTGTTAAGTCATAATATAAGAACAGTATTCGTTGTTCTTGCTAAAATTGAATATTGGTTTACTTATCTTTATGTATTGATTACAAATTCTTCTGCCAGGGAGTTTATTCACGAAAATACAATGTGGTATGTATATGCAAATATTCCTGCAAGAATAATACCCGGTGAAGTAATCTTTATCACTGCTTTTGGAATTCTTTCCTGCGTAATTGCATCCTATATGGCTACAAAAAGTGTTCTTAAAATGAAAATATCTGAGGTTTTCCATGAAGAATAATATTATTGAAATTAAAGATCTTGAAAAAACATATGTTTCCAAAGGAGAATCTCTTACTGTTCTTAAAGATTTGTCTTTTTCAATAGAAGAAGGAACAAGAACAGCTATTGTCGGTTCAAGTGGTAATGGTAAAAGTACACTCCTTAATATTATAAGTGGAATTGATAATGCAACAAGTGGTTTTGTCAAAGTAGGAAAATATGAACTTTCAAAAATGACAGAGAAAGATCTCTGTAAATATCGAAGTGAATTTATTGGACTTGTATTTCAGTTTCATTATCTTCTAAAGGATTTTACTGCATTGGAGAATATTTTTTTACCAGCTTATATGGCAGGAAAAAATAAAAAAATTGCAATGGAAAAAGCTGAAAGTCTTCTGCAGGAAATTGGACTTTACGGACGAAAAAATCATCTTCCTTCAGAGCTTTCTGGAGGAGAACGCCAGCGAGTTGCAGTGGCAAGAAGTCTTATAAATGACCCCAAAATTATTCTTGCCGATGAACCTACAGGAAACCTTGACCCGGAAAATGCAGCTTTGATTTCCGATTTGCTCTATGGTGTTTCTGAAAAATATAATAAAACACTTGTTATAGTAACACATGATAAAGAAGTGGCAAAAAAAGCTCAGATTATTTATAGGCTTCAGGACAAACAAATAGTTCAGGAAAATAAAGAATAAGGTATGACTTATGAGTTTTAAAGCATCATTTCTTTATGCAAAAAAAATAATTATCTCACGGGGAACTAAAAAAACTACTGGTACAAAAAGTATTTTCGGAGCAATTCTTTGTATCGCACTAAGTTTAATTCCTCTTGTTGTTGTGTTATCCATTTCTGATGCCATGGTTAACGGAATGACAGACCGTTTGATAAATCTCTCTTCGGCACATCTTCAGCTGCAATATGATTTTATTGGTGAAGAAAACATAAATAAAGAACTTCTTGATGTTGCTGTTGATGTTGTAAAGAATGTGCCAGGTGTTACTGAGTCTTATGAAATGATAACAACAATCGGACTTGCAGCATCTTCAAAGGCAAGGTGTGGTGCAACAGTCAAAGCCTGTAAGCCTGAAATTTTTAAAAATGTTTCATCCTATACAAAACTGTTTTCATCAGTTGAAGGCAATATTGAAGATTTTTATAACCTCAATAATCGCAATGTTTTGATTGGAAAAGGAATAGCTGATAAGCTGCAATTAAAATCAGGTGATAACATCAGGATTATTACTACACAGAAGGTTAACGACAAAATATTACCTAAAATGAATTCGTTTAAAGTTTGTGCTGTAATTTCATGCGGATATCAGGAGCTTGATGCATTGTGGGTTTTTGTTCCTGTTGATTATGCACTTGATATGGTAAAGCCGGATACATCTGTTGCATCTATTATGATTGAAACTGCTGAACCATTTGGAAAACAGGGACAGCTTAGACAGGTTCAGAGAAATGTAGAAGAGGCAACCGGTTTTATGGCCAATTCATACAGGTGGGATGAATTGAACCAGTCCCAGTATGAAAATTTTGCCAGTACAAAAATGCTTCTTGTTTTTATCATGCTTTTAATTGTTCTTGTTGCCTGTGTTAATATTTCATCTTGTCTTGTTATGCTTTCTCTTGAAAGAAGAAAAGAAATTGCAATATTAAAAAGTGTTGGAACATCTAATTCTACAATAAGTATGGCGTTTATTTTTGTGGGAATTATGATCGGCCTTGCAGGTATTCTTATTGGAATCCCAACTGGTATTATTATATCCCTTAATATTAATCATATTGTATGGGCTATTGAACAGGTTGTTAATATTTTTGCACGCCTTGGATATTTCATTGGTAATGGAAATCTTAATTCGTTCTATGAAATTCACTTAATGGATGAGGCATATTATCTGGAATCTATTCCTGTACACATTCCATTTATTCAAATATTATTCTATATTGTAGCTACATTAGTTTTGTCTTTACTTACAAGTTTAATTCCTGCTATAAAAGCTGGTAAAGAAAAAACAATAGATACGTTCAGAAAAGCGGGGGCCTAATGATTTGTGATTTTTGTCATCAGCGTGAAGCTACATTTTTTGTAGAACAGACATCAAAGACCGGTAAAAGAAAACTTCATTTTTGTGCTGAATGTGTCAAGGAACGTGGATTTTCAACTGACCCGAAAGAAATTTCAAAAGCACTGAATTCTCTTTTTACAGAATTTTTTGAAAGGGAAGGTTCAAAGGATTTGATGTGTCCTGTTTGCGGTCAGCATCTTACAAAGATCTTACTTACAGGATTTACTGGTTGTCCTGAGTGTTATGAAATCTTTAAAGATAAAATTATCGAATATTTGAAAAAAAATAATGCCTATGGTGTTTACACTGGTTCTATGCCTAAACGCATTGCTAATTTCAGGTCTCCTTTGACTGACCGTATTGAGGTTCAAAAGAAACTTGAACAGGCAATTGAAAATGAAGATTATGAAAAGGCAGCTTTTTATCGTGATTATCTTCATGCAATAGAAAATAAAGCTGTGTCAGATGGTGAAGAATAAAAATGGGAAGAAAAAAAGTAAATGATAATACAGATGTATGGTACAATTTGAAGGCACCTGACCAGGATGTTGTTGTTTCAACACGAATCCGGCTTTCCCGTAATCTAGCCAGCTTTCCTTTTACATCAAATTTTAGAAATGATGATGGGGATAGAGTTCAGAATATTGTTTTTGATGCATTTTCAAAATTAAATAATCCTGACTCATATCAATCTATGAGTCTTAAAAATCTTGATAAAAATGGTTCCAAGATTCTTGCAGAAAGAGGACTATTAGGTTCTTCATCTGCTACAGGACTTATAACAACTACGGATGGAGTTTCTGGTTGCCTTATAAATGATAAAGATCATCTTAAGATTTCAAGCTTTGCTTCAGGACTTGAACTTGAAGCCCCATTTCAGCGTGTAAAAGCTTTGGATGATGAACTTCAGCAGTTTGTACAGTTTGCTGCAAGCCGTGATTTTGGCTATCTTTCTCCAAGTGTGTACAATACTGGTAGCGCAATGAAAAGCAGCCTGTATGTGCATCTTCCTTCTTTAAGCTATTCTAATGAAATTGTTGGGTTTATAAAGGAAATTCAAGAAAAGGGCTTTGGTGTATCAGATGTTTTTGGTGTTGGAAGCCTTTTTAATGCATCACTTGGTGCATATTATCGGATTTTTACAACTTCCAGCTTAAAAGGAAATGAAGTTGAACAGCTTGGTAATATTTTTGCCCTAGGAAAATATATTTGTGAATTTGAACGCAAGAAAAGGCGTGATTATGCCGATAATAAACCGACAGTTGTTCACAATATTGTTGTAAGGGCTTATTCACTTGCTAAATTCAGCATTTTATTGAATCTAAGGGACTGTATAGACATAATTTCATGCCTTAAATGGGGGCTGGACTTAGGGTTTATTACAGGAATTGAAGATTTTGAATTAAATTCCCTCCTGTATCGTGTTCAATCTGGACATTTAGGCTATTTGCTGAAAACAAGCACTTTTTCTTTTGAAGAGGATATTGTTGATAATCCTGAGTTAAAAGAAGACAGACTTCGTGCAATAGTCTTAAAATCAACAGTTGATAAAATAAATTTTGCATCTTAATTAAAAATATAGATTCAAATTATTTTAATCTAAGGATTGAATATATATGAACGGTTTATCTCCTCGCGCTCAGAGACTTCTTGTTGCATTGGCACAGGATGAAGGAAGAAAAAGCGGTAGTGCTTATCTTCTGCCTGAACATGTAATTCTTGCATTATTGAAAAATGCAGATTCAGTAGGTTACACACTTCTGCTTACAATGAATGTAAATGTTCTTAACTTTCAGCTGGCTCTTGAACAGAGTCTTATTCCTGCAAAAAATGTTTCTGCTGTAATGTATGAACTTCCACCAAGCAGACGACTTTCTGTAATGCTTGATAATGCACGTCTTGAATCAGAAACATTAGGTGACAGCTATATTGGTACAGAACATTTCCTTCTTGCCGCAATTAAAGAGGAAAGAAGTATTACAAACAGATATTTCCTTCGCTCTGGGCTTTTTATTGATTCCATTCGTCCATTAATTACAGAGGCGAGAAGGCAAACTGAATCAAGTGCAACAGCAAAAGGTGAGAAGAAACTTGAAAATTCTCTTCTTTCAGATCTTCTTGGTGTAGATTATAAAGGGGAATTAGAAGAAACAGCTTCAATTGGTTCTGAAAAAGTAAATAAAGATAAATCCTCAAAACAAGAAAAGAAAGAATCTGTACTTTCAGAATATTCTCGGGATATGACAGAACAGGCTCGTAATGAAAATTGTGATCCTGTAATTGGTCGTTCAAAAGAAATCGGAAGGGTTATTCAAATTCTTTCACGACGTACTAAAAATAATCCGCTTTTGATTGGAGAACCAGGTGTCGGAAAAACAGCAATTATTGAAGGTTTAAGTCAGGTAATAGTAAGAGGCGAAGTTCCTTATAACCTTTTAAGAAAGCGGATTTTAGTTTTGGATCTTGGTGCATTAATTGCTGGAACTAAATACCGTGGAGATTTTGAAGATCGTCTCAAAAAAATAATGAATGAAGTAAAAGAAGATAAGAATATTCTCCTTTTTATTGATGAGATTCATACGATTATAGGAGCTGGTGGGCAAGCAGGTCAGCTTGATGCTTCGAATATGTTAAAGCCAGCATTAAGTCGCGGTGAAATTCAGATTATTGGTGCTACAACAAATAAAGAATATAGAAAGTATCTTGAAAAAGATTCTGCATTTGAAAGAAGATTTCAGATTGTACGTGTTGATGAACCTGATGATTCTGAAACTTTTAAAATTCTTTCAGGTGTTCAAAAGAAATATGAGGATTTTCATAATGTAAAATATCTTGATGATGTAATTCCTCTTATTGTAAAACTTTCGCATAGGTACATTCCTGAAAGATTCTTACCTGATAAAGCAATTGATATTCTCGATGAAACTGGTGCACAGAAAAAAATTCAGGAAGAAGCACGCCCTTCGGAACTTGCTGAAATTGAAAAAAATATTGAAGCCCTGATTGAAGAAAAAAAGAATCTTGTTAAAAATCAGAATTATGAACAGGCCGCTTTAGTTCGCGATAAAGTTCTTACATTAAAACAGAAGCTTGAAGTTTTTAGTGAATACTGGAAACAAAATAATGGTAAAATGCGGAAAGAGGTTACTACACAGGATGTTTGCCATGTAATCAGTCAGATGACAGGAATTCCTGTTGAAGAACTGGATGTATCCCAGGTTGAACGTTTAATTCATATGGAAGATGAACTTCATAAAACTGTGATTGGTCAGAATGAAGCTATCAAATTGATTTCAAGTGCAGTACGAAGAAATAAAGCCGGTATTTCAAGCAGTAAACGTCCTATTGGATCATTTGTTTTCCTTGGACCTACAGGTGTTGGTAAAACAAAACTTGCAAAGACACTGGCAAAATTCCTCTTTGGTACTGAAGATTCACTTATAAGAATTGACATGTCAGATTTTATGGAACGTCATACTGCAAGCCGTTTAACAGGTGCACCTCCAGGATATGTTGGATACGAAGAAGGTGGATTGCTTACAGAAAAGATCCGTCAGCATCCATATTCTGTTATTCTCTTTGATGAAATTGAAAAAGCTCATCCAGATGTATTTAACCTTATGCTTCAAATTCTTGAAGAAGGTGAATTGAGTGATAGTTTTGGACATAATGTAAGTTTCAAAAATACAGTTATCATTATGACAAGTAATGCAGGTGCCCGTGAAATTGTATCACAGGGAAAAATTGGTTTTAACGATGCAGAGGAAAAAGCTGATGAACTGGATTACGAAGAAATAAAAGCAAGTGCTGTGATGGAACTTAAAAAAATTATGAGTCCAGAACTTATCAATCGTATTGATGATCTTATTGTCTTTGGTGGATTGTCACAGGAAGAAATTGGTCAGATTCTTGAAGTTCAGCTTAACGAACTTAACGATATTCTTGTTGAAAAAGGTCTTAAGATGACTGTAAAACCAAAAGCAAAGCAATATATGATTGAAAATGGGTATGATCCTGAAATGGGAGCTCGTCCAATGCGTCGAATGCTTCAGCGGGAGGTTGAAGATCCATTAAGTATTCTTGTTCTTAGAAAGGACATTGAAGCTAGTGATGAAATTATTGTTGATTCAGACGGTCAGTCAATTGAGGTAAAGTTTAAAAAACCTAAAAAGACTGCAAAAAAAATTGTAGTGAAACAATTAAGCGAATAATTGATATAATAGTAAAACTATGAAAAACATTGAATTCTCCGACTTTGGAAAAAAACTTTGTAGTGATTCCGGTATCCTCCAGCTTATGGATGATCTTGGGAAACCTCTTCCTAAAAATATACCAACATTTCAGCTTGGGGGAGGAAATCCGGCTTCCATTCCTGAAATTGAAAAGATGTATCGTGACCGTATGGAATACATCCTTAATCATGGAAATGATTTTGAAAACCTTATAGGTCGTTACGATTCTCCTCAGGGACGCATGTCTTTTATCGAAGATGTTGCCGAATATCTTTCGAATAAATTCGGGTGGAAAATTGGACCTGAAAATGTAGGAATTACAAATGGAAGCCAGAGTGCTTTCTTCTACCTTTTTAATTTATTTTCGGGAACCTTCAGTAAAGAAAGAAAGAAAAAAACTATCGTTCTTCCTTTAGTTCCTGAATATATCGGATATGCAGATCAGGGACTAGAACCTGATGCTTTTGTGGGAATCCCTGCAACTTTCACAATGTTTGATAATCATACATTTAAATATAACATTAATTTTGAATTACTCGAAGATTATCTTGAAAATCACCATAATGTTGGAGCTTTATGTGTAAGTCGTCCTACAAATCCCACTGGAAATGTTCTTACAAATAATGAAATTCATAAACTTTCAGACCTTGCAAAAAAATATGATATTCCACTTATGGTGGATAATGCATATGGATTACCTTGGCCTGATATTATTTTTGATGATAACGCAATTCCATATTGGGATGAAAATGTCATTCTTTCAATGAGTCTTTCGAAGATTGGTCTTCCATCATTAAGAACTGGTATTATTATTGCAGACTCAAGAATTATTACAGCACTTTCAAATTTAAATGCAATTGCAGCATTGGCTTCTGGAAGTGTAGGACAGGCAATTGCAGGTGCTTTGATTAAAGATGGTTCTCTTGTTGAGGCTGCAAAAAAATTTGTTAAACCATTTTATCTTAAGAAAAGTCTTTCTACTCAGCAATCAATTCACAAATACTTTAAGGAGTGCGATTATTCTATTCACAAAAGTGAAGGTGCAATTTTCTTATGGTTATTGCTTAATGATTTATCAATTCCTACAAAAGAATTTTATCATAAGCTTAAAGAAAAAGGTGTTATTGTTGTTCCTGGAGAATATTTCTTCTTTGGTAATCCGGTTGACCTTTCACTCCCAAAGGTTGAGGAGCATCCTCATTATTCAAAATGTATAAGAATGAATTATTCACGTCCAGAGAAAGAGGTCGATGAAGGTATTCGAATCATTTCTGAAGTATACAGGAAATATAGAAAAAACTAGAAAATTAAGAATTTGTAAGATATAATTTAAAGGTATAGGTAACTTTGAGGGTATTATGATTAAAGTATTTTTACCATATGATGTTGTAAGAAATGATGCACTAAAACTTGCTCATAAGATTTATACTGAAGAAAATTTTGTTCCGGATGTAATGTATGTTTCTCTTCGTGGTGGAGCTTACATGGCAAATGTTATAAGTGAGTATTTTAAAATTGTTCGTAAAGATAAACATCCTGTTCTTTACGCAGCAATGGTTGCCCGTTCTTATTCCGGAGTAAGATCTCATGCAAAGGTAATGATTGATGGATGGACATATCCTCCAGAACGTCTTCGGCCAGGTGATAAAGTAATGCTTGTTGACGATATTTTTGATTCAGGAGATACAATTAACGCTCTTGCAGAAATTCTTCTTGATAGAGGAATTCCTCGTGAAGATCTTAAAATTGTAGTACATGATTATAAATATTTTACTTACAAAGAAAAACAGCATCCTGTTCAACCTGATTTTTATTCTAGAAAGATAGTAATTAATAATCCTGAAGAAGACAGATGGATTCATTATATGAGCCACGAACTTGTAGGATTAAGCCAGGAAGATCTTGAGGAATATTATTATAAACAGGATCCTGAACTTAGAAATATACTTGGTTCTATTTTAGGAAAATAACGAACAATGAAAAAAATTAAACAGTTTTTTAAACTATTCTTGTCTCTCTATTTATTTTCAAGTGCAAGTATTTTTGCTGATGTGAAGATTGTAAGTCCTGCAGTGGAAGTAAGCAAAATCTGGGCAAATAAACAGGTACTTGTGATTAATGCAACTGAAGGTGAAGATGTATTCTATTCGTTTTCAGGAGAAGATCCTCTTAAAAGTGGATTTGTTTATGATGAACCTGTGTTGATTGATATTACTGGAGATGTTGAACTTAAAATTTCCAGTGTAAACAAAAACCATCAGAGAAAAGATTATGTTTTAAATTATACTGTTGATGAATCATTGAATGATAAAATTACAACATTAGAAGAAAAATCTTTTATTAATAAATTAAATGAATCAGTCATTTATAATCTTGAATGTGGTCAGCATCTTGATATTCCCGAAACATTTAACTATGTAGTTTCATGTGTAACTGAAGATTATTCAATGGAAAAGGGCCGATCCATTTATGTTAATTCTGATTCGACATTAGATCGTTATGCTTCATTGGTTTTAAAATCTTCCAGTAACTGTTTCTGGAATTATGTTATTCATGTTATCCCTGTTGTTAAAGGGGAATATACAAAAGCCGCCGTTCCTTTTGAAATCATTGAATGGTCAAAAATAAAATTCACTGATAATAAATTTATATATGCAATTGATGACAGCTGGTGGCAGCGTTCAGGTCAAATAATTGAAATAGACAGGTCTGTTCCACATATTATTAAATGGCAGCCTGTTGATTATGATCCTTTTAATCCCATTGTTTCTTACAATATTCCTGCAACTCCTGTAATTAAGTGTGAGTTGATGGAAAATTCAACAATAGAGCTTTCTCTCGAAGGAGATTCTAGTTATCGTTTTGCAAAAAACAAAAATGCAGTTGTATCGGCTCCGGCTGTTGGCTTGCATGAAAAAATTGTTGTTGATGCATTCCCTGGAGAAAATTTTTCAACTCTATTACCATTGGATGTGTACTCTGAAAATGTTTATCAAGGACAGTTATTTGCTTTTGTTCAGTTGAATCGTAAAAAGCCGGCTATCCCTGAAATTGTCTTATCAGATATCAGCGATGTATGTAGAAATGATGTTTCCCTGTATATGAAAGCAGGCAAAGAAGAAGATATTATTAAATATTATATTCATGGACCTGTTACTCTTAATTTTGAACAGTTAACTCACAAATCTCCTATTGAACCAGCATTAAAAGTTGATTCACAGGCGTTTGTTAATTATGAAAATACAGAAATAAAACTTGTGGGTAAAGAGGATGTTCCTGTTTATTATAAGGTTTATGCCTACTCAGTTGATAAGTGGGATAATGTAAGTTTTTTAAAAACAGTTGATGTTGTGATAGATAAATGCAATTATTTTATTAATCCAAAAAGTTCAGTGGATAATCCAGATGGAACTTATGATAAACCATTTAAAGATCTTTCTAAGCTTGAAGAAATTATCAACAACAACAACTGGTCAAATTTCTATCTTTATGGAAAAACTTCTGTTAATGAACTTAACTTGAATTTAAAACAGAACTTCCAGATAACCGGTGTTGATAAAGCTCAGGTAGAGTTTGGAGAAAATTCAGGATTATTTATTAATGGTGGAAGCTGTTCGTTAAATAATATTTTGCTAAAAAATACAGATTTATTAACAGGTTCTGATTCTATAATGATTAATGTTATTAATGGGACTTTACAGCTGAAAGATTGTGAACTTTCATTTACAAGAAATAAAAATGCAGTTCTTATTAATTCTATTCAGTCAATTGTAAATATTACAAATACTGGTTTAAGCTCAGTTGCTAATGACTATAGTTGTGTTATAAGCGGAATAAACTCAAAAATTACATTAAATAAATGTCGAGTTTCTACAGTTGCCACAACAAATGTAAATATTACTGTAAAAAATTCCAAACTTAATTTGTTAAATTCAAGTTGTTCACTTTCTGGTCTTAATAGTCGTATTGTTGAATTGTTTTCCTCTGAAGGTGTTTTATCTATGAATAATTTTACTGCAAAAAAGAATGGCCAAAATTCAAGCAGTGATATTGTATGGAAAGATGAAAACTCTAAAGTAACTGAGTCGAAGAATAAAGTTGTTGGATTTTAATCGAGGATAGTTATGTCACAGATTATAATTAATTGTGGGCTGGATGAAGCTGGCAGAGGTCCTCTTGCAGGCCCGGTAACTGCTGGAGCTGTAATTTTACCACCAGATTTTCCACTTGAAATTTTAAATGATTCGAAAAAAATTTCAGAAAAGAAACGAGCTTCAGCAGAGCTTGTTATAAAAGAAAAAGCATTATGGGGACTTGGAGTTATCAATCACGATACAATTGATAAAATCAATATTCTTCAGGCCAGCATGCTTGCTATGAAAAATGCTTTCGATATGCTGATGATAAAATTTGATGATTGGGTTATAAATAATAATCTTGATCCTTCTGTTTATTGTCGTGAAAATATTTTATGTATTGCAGATGGAAATAAAATTCCACCTGTTGAAGCTAACTGTAAGTGTGAAGTAAAAGCTGATGCCAGATTTGAATGTGTAATGGCAGCAAGTATTATTGCAAAGGTTGCTCGTGATAATATTATGTTGGAATATGATAAGCTTTACCCTCAGTATAATTACAAGCAGCATAAAGGTTATCCAACAGAGGCTCATCGAAAAATTTGTCGTGAACTTGGACCAAGTCCAATACAAAGATTAAGTTTCAGTTACTAAAAGTGTAGTGTAGAAAGTAAATATAGATTAAAAAAAATGAACTGATGATTTTCATCAGTTCATTTTTTTTAATTATTTATCGTCTGTTTTTCTTTTTGAAACAACATGTACTCTTCCGGTTTTTTTTACTTGAGAAGTAAATACTCTTTCAGTTTCACCATCTTTTGTTGATTTTCTCTTATAAACTTTTTTTGTATCAGAAGAAGCTGGTTTACGTCCGTATTTTGCTTCTTTAGCAGCTTTTTTTTCAGCAGCTTTTCTTGCTCTTTCTTTTTTTTCTTTGTCAATAAAAGAAAGGGAAGATTCAAGTCCTTTAAGGAATTTCTGCATATCTTCTGCAAAAATGGCAACCTGATGACGGTCAAAATCTACGCCTTCACCTTTTTTGCTTTCTACAATCTGGAGAAATACATCGCCTGAACGGTTTTCTTTTACATTAAAAAAATAAGATCTGTTGTCCAATACAATCTGAGTTGTATACAATTCACCTCTAATAGCCATAGTTCCACCTCCGGTAAAGCATATGAATTATGCTTGTATTAATTCCTTCCCTGATAATGTGTGGGGATTTATAAACTGAATATATCAGTTATAAAAAAATTGTTCAATAATTCTGCTGAAAATTAGTGAATTTTCTGCAGAATTATTGAAATCATTTGAAAGTTTCGCAGATATCTTTCACTGCATTAAAGAGATCATCCATGGCTTCTTTTGTAGTCAAAGAGCCAAAACTGAAACGAACGGCTGTTTCTCTTTGATTTGGGGGAACATTCATTGCTTCAAGGATTGGACGACTGTTTTTTTTGCTTGAACATGCACTACCTGTTGAAATGTAAAAACCTTTTGCATCAAGAGCCCGTACCATTACTTGGCCTGGTATTTTATCAAAAGCTGCCTGAAGCACCCATGGTGAAAAATGCTGGTCAGAAAAAGTTTTGTCTTTTCGGCTTTCAGGAATTATATGACATTTAGAAATAGTTGAAAGTTTTTCAATAAAATCTGCTGTATAATTTTTTTGCATTTCAAAGCGTTTTGTAGAAACAGCATTGTCATTTGTAATTGCATATTTTTCCATGCATTTTGAAAAAGCTGTAGCACCGAATACATTTTCTGTTCCGCTTCTTACATTCTGTTCCTGTCCACCACCTTTAAGAAATGGTTCAATACTTTGACTGTTTGCAATGTAAAGAATACCGATTCCTCGAGGTCCTCCGATTTTGTGTGCACTGAAGGCTGCACTGTCAATATCAGAATTTTTAAGTGTTACGGGAATCTTGCCTAAAGCCTGAACAAAATCAACATGAAATTTAGGTTTTCTTTTTCTCTGGGATTTTTCTTTTATTGCTTTTGCAATGGCTTGAACATCGTTGATTGCACCAGTCTCATTGTTTACTGCCATAACAGTTATATAAAGAGTGTCATCAGTCATAGCGTTTGTAACAGCTTCGGGTGTAATAATTCCATTTGAGTCAGGATTGATTTTTACGATATTGTATCCGAGATGTGATAAAACATTGCACTGTTCACGAAGGGCAGGGTGTTCAATTGAACTTAGAAGTATAGTTCCTTTTTCAGGACGATTCATCATTGCAAGAAGGGGAATATGATCACTTTCTGTTCCACCAGAGGTAAAGAAAATAGTCTTTGAGTCAACACCTAAAACTTTTGCACAAAGATCTCTTGCATTATTAAGTGTTGCTTTTGCATTTGTTCCTGCTTTATAAATGCTTGAAGGATTACCCCAGGCTTCAAATGAAGTCTCAAGGCAATCTCTTAAAATTTCTGTATCAAAGGGAGCTGTTGCAGCCCAGTCAAAGTAATGTGTATGATCAATTTCATTCATAAAAGTTTCCTTTAGGATTTAAGCAGAAAAATTATTTCAATGCATCAAGGATAATATCTTCAGTTGTTTCTGTAATAACATTTTTACAGATACCTTTCTGTAAAATCACTCTGACATTTGAAGAAGAATTCTTTTTGTCATTATGCATTGTTTTTAAAATTTCTTTTGAATCAGAAAATGCAGGATGAACAGCACTGGTTTCGTAACCAAATGATTTTAAGGTATTAATAACATCATTGTAATATTCTTCAGAACAGAGTCCAAGGAGAAGACTGGCCTTTACAGAACGAGAAATTCCCCATGCAACACATTCTCCATGAGTAAGAACTCCCAGTCCTGCACGGCTTTCAAGTGCGTGACCAAAGGTATGCCCAAGATTTAACAGCATGCGGATATTTTTCTCGGAAAGATCTTTTTCAACAATTTTAGCTTTTGCTTTTGCACAGAATGTAATGATTTTGTACAAAGTTTCAGGATCTCGTTTAAGAATTTTATCTTTGTTCGCTTTCATATATTCGTAGCATTTCTTGTCAAAAAGAAGTGCAGTTTTAATTGCTTCTGCGAAACCTGAAATGAATTCTTTTTCAGGAAGGCTCTGGATTAAAACAGGATAGATATACAACGCTTTTGCCGGAAAGAATGCACCAACAACATTTTTATAATCGTCAAAATCACATCCGGTTTTTCCACCGATTGCAGCATCAACCATTGCAAGAAGAGTAGTAGGAACAAATTCACAACATGCACCACGTTTGTATATAGAAGCTGCAAATGCTGTAATATCAGTGAGAACACCTCCGCCTATGGCTGTAAAATTATCTTTGCGAGTTAGATTAAAATCAAGTCCAGTTTTTACGATTGAGAGAACACTGTCCATTGTTTTAAATGCTTCACCTTGTGGAATTACAACCAGACCATGCTTATCATAAGAGTAAACTGAATAATCAGTTCCTCCAGTTTTTTTATCTGCAATCTTAGAAAATTTACCAAAAAAAGGTTTAAGAAGTTCCAGATTAAAAATTGTAGTGTCTGTTACAAAGATTTTTTTATGTTTTGAGTCTAAAAGAAAATCAAGGTCTGGATTGGTATTATAAAAATTAAGATTAGATTTTTTTGTACCGACGAAAAGTGGTTTATATTTAATTATCAATGTTTCTAAAATGTTGTTATTTTTCATAACAACATTTTAGTAAATTTTGAAATTGTTAGCAATAAAATTAATTTTCGAGAACATATTTTTGAATGTCGAACCATTCATATTTAACTTTTTCGTCATCAATCTTATCGATTTCGGAAATAATTCCATTTACGCGTTTTAGTTCCCTGTCCAATGTAAATTTATAGTTCAGTTCACCGTTTCCAATACGTTCCCGTTCATCTTCCCAGTTCTGCAATTCCTGTATAAAAAGGAATTTGAATTTACCGATGTTTGCTTTTTCTGCCCAAAGGCATGCTTCTTTCCAGTAATAATAACCAGCTTCGTAACAAGCCTTAGTTTTTTCAAGATTTGAACGGTATTCGTCTTTCCATGGACAATCATAGAAATAAAATGCTTTTTTGTCGTAAATACGACCAAGACGAAGATGCTGTTCGATTAATTTAAGGTTCAAGTGCATCATAAAGAGGTAACGGTATTTTTCGTATTCCTCTTCATTAGTAATTTTTGCTTTTGCATATAATGGATTTGCAAAGTCAGCCTTTACAGCTTTTTCAAGCCAATAAATGTTTTCCATGCAGTCATCAGGATATTGCTGGTAATGAACATGATAAAGTTTATAATAATCTTCTTTGTACTTTACCATGTAAGCATCAGGTGCAGTTACTGGAATAAATGAGAAAACTATAAATAATAATAGTACTTTTACTATATTTTTAGAAAACTTCACGAATTAAATATCGGCAGTTTTGCTATGTGACTCCATACTATTTTTGAAATTTCTTCAACACTTTGTGTTGCATCAATTATGACAATATTCATCCCTTTTGCGAAGTCGAGATTTTTGTATTCTTCGATTACATCAAGGTATTGTTTACGGGTGTTTGTAAGGTATTCGTTGTTTTCGTATATCTCAGTAACGCCTCTGGATTTGATTCGCTCCAGAGATTTTTCAGGATCAATGTCGAAAAAGAACAAAAGCTGGGGTAGTGGAAAATCTTTATTAAGCATTCTTGGAAGTTCTCTGCCGCATGAAACACCCTGATAAGCGAGACTTGAGAAAATGTAACGGTCAATAATAACAGCTTTTCCATTTTTAAGGGAATTTTCGATGCCATGTTCACCATAAACATGCTCTGCACGGTCAGCTGCAAAAAGATAGGCTGTTGTTCTAGGATCCAGTGATATTTTACCGCCTAATAACGACCGTAGAAATTTTCCTGTTTCAAAAGAAGTTGGTTCTGCACTGAAGTCAATTTTTGCGCTTTCTGGTCGTTCCTGCAGGATTTTAAGCTGTGTTGAAGTTCCTGCTCCGTCAATGCCTTCAAATACTACAAAGTTGTTTAATATCATAAATTTTCCTATATATTGTACCGATAATTTGATATAATTGTTTATACTATATTATAATAGCGCATTATAGCATAAAAATGAAATCTCGTGTTCTAAAATTAGGGCTTTGTATAATAATTTTAGTTTCTCTCGTTGCAGCTTCTTTTGCACTGGTAACACCAGTTTACAGGGCATTAGGAAGCTTTCTGCGCGGAAAAGTTGCTGTTATAAACTCTACACTTGACGAGAATTTCGGTATAAATGTATCTTACGACTCACTTTCACCATCCATTCTAACAGGAATTAAGCTTAAAGGTATAGAAGTAAAAGATAGCTCAACTGGTGAAACTATATTAACTGTCAAAAAAGTTACTGCTCTATTTTCTATTCGCAAAATATTGAAAGGTGATTTTGAAAATGCAATTTCCAAAATTACTGTAAATGATGTTTACGGAGAATTAATCAGAGGAAAAAATACAGCCTGGGTTGATTACATCATTGAACGGAATCTTGAAAAGCCTGAGATGGATGAAAAGAAAGAACAGAAATCTTTTATCGAGATGCTTTCTGACGCTGACATTAATATTGATATTCCTTGTAATGTAAATGTAAATAATTTTACTCTTGTATATCAGGATTCCAAACAACGAATCGATGCAAAAGCTTACCTACGCCGCGCTTATGTAGAAAAAACTGTAACAAAGGGAAAGTATACCATCGAGCTAATGGGGCAGCTTTCTGGTTCCTATAAAGCAAATAAGTTTTCAACAAATATGGTTGTTCAAAGTTCACTTTTAAGTCATTTGAACAATTCATCAGCAGTAATTCAGTTTTTCATTATCAATATTAATACTTATTCAATTCATCAGATGGGATTTTTGTGTGAGTATAATGATGCAGTTTTTAAATTTAAAATGCTTCCCACAATTCAAAATCTTTATGTTGAAGCTACTGCAAACTTCAGAACTTCTGATGCTACTTTCAGATTCAATAGTGAAAAGTTCAGACTTGCCAATGTTGTAAATGGAATTAAAAAAGGATCAGTAATCGATAAAGTTTCATATGTTACTGTAAGTGCAAAACTTAATGCAGATTATAATTGGGATTCACGAAAAATTAAGTATAGGACCAGTGGAGATCTGTTATTGCCTGAGGGACTGGTACCTGAAACTATGTCAGTTGATTTTGCTTTAAGTGGAAATCAAAATTATGTTACTATTCCTTACATAAACGGTAAGAGTGAAAATATTGATGTTGGTTTTTCTGGTGCTATTAATATAAAGGCACTTCAGCCAGAAGGTGTGCTGTCAGTAAATAAATTGCAGCTTGAAAATGACGGTGTCATTAGAACTGAAGTTTTCTTTGAACCTTTGCAGAAAGGATTCATGGCGTTCTCTCCTGAAATAATGTTCGGGGAGAAAACTTTAACAGCCGCAATGTTTAATTTTGTACCTCAGAATGAAGGGTACGATTTTGATTTTGAAGTTTATGATTATTCTCATGCTCAGACCGGTGAGCCCGGCCATCTTTCGTTAGATGGAAACTTTGCTACTGCATCGAAATTCTTTCAGTCAAACATTACTCTCGATGGAATGTATATCGATAGCCTGATGCAGTTTGTAGCATTCTTCCTTGATAAAAATAATTCTGCTTTTGTTAATGACACATCATCAATGTTTAAGAATATTATTTTCTCAACTGCAATTTACGTTTCTGCCTATGATGGAAACTTTTCTTACAGTATTCCTTCTGCAATTATCGCTGATACAACAAGTGACAACAGAATGCTTATGGTCAGCCTTGATGGAAATAATGATAATCTTCAGCTTACCCGTTTTGAATTAATTATTGATGATCAAAATATTTTTGCTACTGCTCATGCAGAAAATATGAAAGAACCAGGTAAAAAAGATTTACAGACAATTCTTTCTGGAATGGTTGAATATAACAGCATTCCTTATTCATTCTCAGGTTTAATAAAGCAGGATTGGATTTCTATAACAGGTGATTATGGACTTAACTTTACATTCATAAATGATAAAGATTCTGATAACCTTCTTGGAAGTTTTGCACTTGAAGCTTTCCCTGTAAAGTTAAAAGAAACAACATTGTCTTTCTTTGCTAATACAAACTTCTCGTATAATCTTCAAGATAAAATAAATGTAAATGTGATTAATTTTGAAGTTCAGTCAATAAATGGATTCTCTCAGGTAAATCCATCATTTGCATTTTCTGGAAGACTTGACAAAACAGGAACATATCTTGAACAGATTGCATATACAGATGCTGTATCAAATCTTTCAGGAACCGGTTCTTTAATCTGGAATTTCAATAATGCAGATTTTGAAAATGCTGTTTATGACATCATATTACAGGATCCTCTTTACAGTGAACATGTTGAAATTAAAGGAAATCTATCTAATCCTGAAAATAAACCGTTTAATTCGAAATCAATATTAAAAGATTATTATATTTCAACAGAAATTGCTCTTGCATCATTCAGAACAGGAAGATTTACAGGTTCTTCAAATCTTTCAGAAACAATGAACGCAAATGTAAGTGTTACTGGAAGTTTAGGAAATCCTTTTGTTTCTATTTCAATTCCTCATGGTGTTGTTGATGTTGATGGTAATCCAGTTTCTTTCTCATTACAGGCATCTGTTGTAGACCGGGAATTTGAAATAACTTCAGGCTTTTTGGAAATTGGCGAAACAAGAATTGACAATATTGAATCAAAATTCTCCTTTAATGAATGGAATGGTTATATATCACTTGATGCACAGACTTATCTTTTTGATGAAACTGTTGATTTGCCTTTGCAAATTACAGCAAAAGGCATTCCATCAGAAAATAGAAAATCTTCTGTCCCTGAAACATTTGAAATTGATATAAAGACAAGTTTAATAAGCGGTTCCTTCATCAAAGCTCAGCAACCATTTTCAATTCATATTTTTAAGCTCCCTGAAGAAATGCTTATTTCTTCAAGTTCAAATCTTGGATTGTCAGGAACTGTTGGCGATAACGGAGAAATTAATCTTACAGTTGATAATAATGTTCCTCTTCAAATGAAGGTTGGAGGAAATTATAAACGTAACTCCGGAATTCATTTTTATGACATAAATTGTGATTTACCAAAATTCTTAAAGCTGGTGAACTTTAAATTAGTCAAAGTATTCAACGGTAAAGTTGTGGGTGATTTCTGGATTAAAGGACCTAAAAATGACAAAGGTTTTGAAGGGGCCTTGATGATGATTCCTGCAGAGTTTTCAATGCCTGAATATTTTAAAGCTCATGCAAAAACAGATGTAATTTATCTGTATTTTGAAAAAGATAAGATTTACACTCCAAAAACAAGGGTAATGCTTAAAAAAGCACCTGTTGATGTTTCTGTTCTTGTACAGTTTAAACAGATGAAATATGAGTCTCTTACAGTTCTTGTAGAAACTGTTGGTGATGCTTATGCTCCGATTGCAATTAATATGAATCAGGTTCATGTTAAAGGTAATGCACAATGTGACCTGGAAATTACAGTAGAACCAAATGGTGCGACTGTAGTTGGTTCAGTTGTTGCTAAGGATACAACTGCAGAATTTGGTACATCTACCATTGGAGATATGGTTCAATCTGTTAACTTTGCAAAGCAGCAGGAACTTCGTCCAAATAAAACTCCGTTTGATGTAGAAGTTATGCTAGATGTAACCATGAAAAGTCGTGTTCAGGTATTTTACAGTACATTCCTTCGTGGCCTTGTTGTTCCAAATTCAAAAGTTACTTTTGCCTTTAATTCCGCAGATGAAAAAATATCATTAGATGGAAGTGTACCGCTTAGAAGTGGTGAAATTATTTATCTTAATTCAAGTTTCTATGTAAAAGAGGGAAGAATTGACTTCTCTTCAACTGATCAGGGATTTGATCCATATGTTACTTTAAGGGCCGAAACCCGCGAAAAAGATGAATATAATAATAATGTAACTATTAGTCTTACTGTAGATCATCAGCGTATTTCTGATTTGTCTCCAAAACTTACATCTTCTCCTGCAAAAAGCGAAAAGCAGATTATGGAACTTTTAGGAAGCTTTGTTTCTGCAAATTCTGATAATATGGCTTCATTTATGCTTGCAACTGGTGATTATGCGCTCCAGACCATAGTAATTCGTAAAGTAGAGAACGCATTGCGTGATTTACTGAATTTTGATATATTATCAATTCGTACAATGGTTGTTCAGAATGCCCTTAAATATTCAATGTCACAGGGATCTGAACGTCAAGGTATGAATGTTAGTAACTTTTTTGATAATACGACTGTTTATGTAGGTAAGTACTTTGGAAATGCCTTGTATGCAGATGCAATGCTTCGTCTTACTTATGATAAAAACCGTGTTAACGATGGAACAACTTTACAGGGTTTGACATTTGAACCGGAGATCGGATTTGAAATGGAATCTCCTCTCGCTAACATTCGCTGGGGATTAACCCCTGACTTAAGTGATTTGTCGCGGAGCAAGATTTCTATTGTCCCTTCATTGACATTATCATGGAAGTTTAATTATTAAAAGTTTTTACTATATAAATGGAGTATATATGAATTTTTTCCGTAAATTATCAGTTTTAGCATTTGCATTGATGCTTATTTTCTCTTCTTTTTCTTTATATGCTGAGGAAGATGAAGACTGGTATATGGACAAGCCTGTTACTCAGGTTAATTTTGAAGGTCTCAAAACTATTAAGCGTGCAGAACTTTCAGGATTGACATCTAGTTACATCGGTAAAACAGTTGAAGAATGTGTTTATGATATTATTGATAGATTATATGCTCTTGAACTTTTTGATGATATTATTCCGGTTGCCTCACATGATAAGGGAGACGGTGTAGTCCTAACATTTACTGTTGTAGAAAAGCCTCAAGTCCTTTCAGTTAATTTTAAAGGAAATCATCAGGTCCGTAACGCTCCTTTACGAGAAGCAATATCCATTAAACCTAATGAAATCTTTACAGAATCGAAAGCAAGTGCAGATGAAAGAGCTATCAGATCTTTGTATCTTGAAAAAGGCTTTTCAAATGTCAAAGTTTCTTATACTACAGAAGTAACAGATGAAGGTGTTAATATTGTATATAACATCCGTGAAGGTCGTAGTTCTGTAATTACACAGATTAATTTTGAAGGAAATAAAATATTTAACACAAAGCTTTTAAGAAAGCAGATGAAGCTAAAAGAAGTCGGTCTTATTCATGATGGTGCCTTCCAGGAATCAATTCTTGAAAATGACAGACAAGCAATTCTTAAATATTATGCAGATCATGGTTATATTGATGCACAGATTCTTAACGTAGATAGAGATATTGTTGAGAATGAAAAACTGAATCGTTCAGAAATGCATATCACTATATATATTAGTGAAGGTGCACAATATAAGTTTGACGGAATTATTTTTAATGGTAACTCTATTTTTACAACACAACAGCTGGAAGAAAAAGTAACATTGAAAGTTGGTGATATTTATAACCAGACAAAATTTTCTGAAAGCTTGATGGGTATTACCGATCTCTATTATGAAAATGGTTATACTTCAAATGGATTTGTTCCTTCTGTAAATAAAGATTCTAATAACCGAACTATTAGTATTACATTGAATATTGTTGAAAGAGACAGAAGCCATGTAGAAAGTGTTGTTGTTCGTGGTAATACACGAACAAAGGAGTATGTTGTTACTCGTGAACTTCCTCTTGAAAGTGGAGATGTATTCTCTAAGACAAAATTAACAACAGGTTTAAGAAATCTGTACAATCTTCAGTATTTCTCTTCTGTTGCTCCTGATATTCAGGCTGGTTCTGAACCAAATCTTATTAACATTGTTTTGAATGTTGAAGAACAGATGACTAACTCTGTTGAGTTCGGTCTTACATTCAGTGGGGTTACTGATCCTACAGAGCTTCCGTTTGCTCTTTTTGCAAAATGGTCAAACTCAAATCTTGCCGGAACTGGTAGGACACTTTCAGCAAGTACTACTATTTCATCTGCAGAGCAGTCAATTGCTTTAGGTTTTACTGAGAACTGGCTTTTTGGTTTGCCAATCGAATTGAATGAATCTTTGTCTTTCTCTCATTCAAAGGCAACAGCCCTTCGTCTAAAAGTTCTTCCTGATGGAACTATAAATACAGAAGATTATTACATGCAGTATGAAGCATGGACAACAAGTCTTAATTCTTCTGTAGGTAGACGTTTTACATATGACTGGGCAACATTAACATTGTCAGCCGGTATTACAAATGTGTTAAAAGATTATGTTTATGATGAAGCTTTATTTACACCATTGGATTCACAGATTTGTGAGTATGCAAATAAGCTTGGTCTTATTAACTCATTATGGGCTAAAGCATCTCTTGATGGACGTGATATTAACTATGATCCTAATAAAGGCTGGTTTGTAAGTGAGCAGGTTGCCTGGTTCGGATTAACACCTTGGGAAACAGACTTCTATGCAAGATTTGATACTCATCTTGAAGGTTATGTTACATTGTTTAATATCCAGATGTCTGAAAAATATGCTTTCAAAATGATTTTTGCTGCATTATCAACATTTACAGTACAGCTTCCAGCCCCTGGATCTGGCGTAAGTGATTCAAATAAATTGTATATTGACGGTATGTTCAATGCTCGTGGATGGACTAATGTTTATAATACTGTAAAGGGAAGAGCAATGTGGTCTAACAGCCTCGAATTGCGTGTTCCTGCTGTTCCTGGAATTCTTGCAGTTGACGGTTTCTTTGATGCATGTGTAATTAAAGATTCTGCAGAAAACATGTTTGGTAATGTTACATGGGATGATGTTTACTTCAGTTTTGGTCCGGATGTCCGCGTTCTTATGCCTCAGTTTCCAATGCGATTTATGTTCTGTAATACATTTAAAATCGGGAATCAAGGTGTAGAGTGGCATGATACAATGAAGTTTGTACTTTCATTCAATCTTGTTAGTAAATAAAATATTTTTATAAATCATTATTTCTATATTTGTTAGGAGTTATAAAATGAAGAGTTTGAAAAAAGCCCTTGTTGTTTTCAGTTTGATGGTATGTGCAATGGCAGCTATGAATGCCCAGCAGCACATTACAAACTTTGGAATTGTAAATACAGAAAAAGTTTACAATCATTTTTACAGAAATTCAGCAGCAATCAAAACTTATGAAAAGAAAAAGGCTGATATGCAGGCTGAAATTAACAAAAAAACAAAGGAACTTAAAGATTTAAAAGCTAGTAAAGATCAGTTCGATAAAATTGGTGATACAGAAGCTGCAAACAAACTTGCAATTGAAATTAAAGAAAAAACTGAATATTTAAGAGATTACACAACAACAAAAAATCTTGAACTTCAGAATTTAAAAAAATCACTTTCAGAATCTAATGAGTTCTACGTAAAACTTTCTAAGACTATTAAAAGAGTTGCAGAAAATGAAGGCTTAAGTATGGTATTAAGTCTTCAGGGTGAAAATGCTATTCTCTGGTACAGTCAGACTGTAGATATTACTGACAAAGTAATTAAAGAAATGGAAAAATAAACTAAAATGGCGGAACCAGTAAAACTGACTCCTTTAATGGAGCAATATATTAACATAAAAAAACAACATCCAGATGAAGTTGTCTTTTTCAGATTGGGTGATTTTTATGAAATGTTCTTTGAAGATGCAGTGATGGTTTCGCGTCTTTTAAATCTTACGCTTACACATAGGGCAGATAGTCCTATGTGTGGTGTTCCTTATCATGCTTCAAAAGTTTATATAGCACGTCTTTTACGCTTTGGAAAAAAAATTGCAATCTGTGAGCAGGTCGGAGAAATTGCTCCTGCAGGCGGATTAACAGAACGTAAGGTTATTGAAATAATTACCCCTGGAACAGCTGTTGAAACAGAATATCTTGAACAAGGTGTAAATAATTTTCTGGCCTGTTTAAATGTATATCATGGAAAAGCAGGATTTGCTTATATTGATGTTACAACATCTGAGTTTAAAGCTACAAGCTGGAATGCATCCTTAATGCAGGAATATTTTGCAAAGGAGCTTGGACGCTGTAATCCAAAAGAATTGCTTCTTCCTTTATCGTTAAAAGAAAATTCCGTTATAAAAAATACACTGGAACAAAATCCATCTATATCAGTTTCTTATTATCCTGACTGGCATTTTAATGCAGAAAGTTCGTTTAAAAAACTTACTGAACAGTTTAAGACTGCAAATCTTAATTCTTTCGGATTAACTGATCAATCACCAGAAATTCTTCCTGCAGGCTTTCTTCTTGAATATCTTGAGAAGACAACGAATACCCAAGTTCCTCATGTAAAAGGAATTTCTGTTTACCATGATTCCGAATATGTAATCATTGATGAATCAAGCAGACGCAATCTTGAAATAATCTACAATCTTCGCGATGGTACAACACAATTTTCACTTTTGGATTGTATGAATTATACATTAACGGCAATGGGAAATCGTCTTATAAGAAGCTGGCTTTTATCTCCATTGTGTGATGTAAAAAAAATTCAAAAACGTCAAAATCATGTTCAGCTTCTTTTTAAAGATAATGAGCTTTTAAAAGAACTTCGAGAATATCTGGCACCTGTTCTTGATATTGAAAGACTTGCAGGTAGAATCGCAATGGAAAAAGCCCATGCAAAAGATTTACAGGCTTTGAGGTGCAGTATAGATTCATGGCTTAAGGTTCGCGAAAGTTTAAAAGATAAGGATCTTGTTTCTTTACCTTTGGATGATGCAAAATATATTTCTGATTTAATATTACAGTCAATACATGAAGATCCTGCAACATCGCTTACAGAAGGAAGAATAATTAAAAGGGGTTGGTCACAGGAACTTGATCATTATTATGATATCCAGTCTAATTTCAATCAGATTCTTGATGAGTACCTTGAAGAAGAAAAAGTTAAAACAGGAATTCAAAATTTAAAAATTAAACATAATTCTGCTTCAGGTTATGTTCTTGAAGTCACAAAAGGAAAACTTGGAAGTGTTCCAGAACACTTTATAATGAGACGTTCACTGATGAATGCAGAACGTTATACAACCCAACGTCTTCAGGAACTTGAGCAGGAACTTAATAGTGCATCTTCAAAAATTATTGAAACTGAAAAGGCATTGTTCCTTGAGGTTAGAAATAAACTTTCTGAATATGTACCTTATTTGATGGAATTAAGTCATGAAATTTCATATGTGGATGTAATCTGTTCATTTGCACATGCAGCTATAATTAATAGATGGGTAAAGCCTGAAGTAAATGATTCTTATAAATTTAAAATTGAAGAAGGCCGTCATCCTGTCGTTGAAAAACATTTACCTTCAGGACAATTTGTTCCTAACTCAATTAATATAAGTGCAGAAGATGATTCTGTTTCATTTGGTTTGATTACTGGTCCTAATATGGCAGGTAAATCTACTTACTTAAGACAAAGTGCATTAATTACTCTTATGGCACAAACTGGTTCCTATATTCCTGCAAAAAGTGCAGTTATCGGTGTAGTAGATAAAATCTTCTGTCGTGTAGGTGCTTCGGATAACTTGGCGCGAGGAGAATCTACTTTCCTTGTTGAAATGACTGAAACAGCTCTTATTCTAAAATCGAGTACAAGACGTTCTCTTGTAATTATGGATGAAGTAGGTCGAGGAACTTCAACAGAAGATGGACTTTCTATTGCCTGGGCAGTAAGTGAATACCTTCTTAATTCAGTCCAATCAAGAACATTGTTTGCAACTCATTATCATGAATTGACACGAATAGAACATAAGAAACTTAAACTTTTATGTATGGATGTTAAAGAAACTGGTGGCGATATAATTTTCCTTAGAAAAATCAAAGAAGGTGCTGCTGAAAACTCTTATGGTATTCATGTTGCTCAGCTTGCTGGTATACCAGAAAGTGTAATTGATCGCGCGAATGTTATACTTGAACAGATTCAGAATAAGGCTAAAGATAATCCAATTGTAATTGAAAGTAAAAAAACTGAAAAAATAATCAAGGTTGAAGAAGCTCCAAAGTTTACAGCTCCAGGATTGTTCAGTGATGAAGAAATTATTCTTGATGAAATTCTTTCATGTGATGTTGATAACATTACACCTATGAATGCAATGAATCTGATTTCTCGCTGGAAGAAAGCATTAAGCGGAAGATAAAAATTTTATTTAAATAGTGCGTATTTTTTCTAATTAAAAGTATGTTATGTATATGAACATAATAATGCTTTTAGAGAATGTATATGTTTTTATTCAGAACCTTTTGTCATATATTACTGGTGGAACAAAGTGTCTTTCCTGTGGGATAAAATGTCTTGCTTTACCATTATGCAAAAAATGCAAGTCTTTAATTTCAGATTTTAAAAGTTTTTCCATTGTAAACCGAAATCGATGTTCCGCTTGTGGTAAGATTTTGATATCAGAGATTTCTGTCTGCAATCAATGCAGGAATCTTGAAAAGCCGCGTATTGTAAAAGAATACTTTCCTTTACATTCGTACAGATTATGGAAAAAAGATCTGATGTATTACTGGAAAAGTAAAAATGTGAGAAGTCTATCGCTATTTTTTGCAAACCTGATTTATAAAGCATTAATTCATGTTCAAAAAGAAAGAAATCTGAGCTTTGATTGCATAGTTCCGGTACCACCAAGAAAAGGAAAAATTAAAAAAAAAGGATGGGATCAAATCGATGAATTGTGTAAAATTCTTTCCTCTAAATATAAGGTAAAAATAGCAAATTTGCTTGTGAGATATGATTCCCGGGAACAGAAAAAAAAGAATAGAGAAGAAAGAAAAGATAAAAATGGTGCTGAATATGGACTTAAAAAAGGAGAATACAGAAATTTTAACAAAGTTTTGTTATTGGACGATGTAATTACAACAGGTTCAACAATGGAAAAGTGTGCCCAATTATTGAAAAATGGTGGAATTGATGAAATTTATGGAATGTCTTTATTTATAGTAGATTAAATCGCTATATAATAGAGTATAAAAT
>JAHAZA010000062.1 GCA_018385415.1 Treponema sp.
TACAGCCTGCACTTTTAGAAGTAATACGCCCAAGAAAATTCTTTACTGTAAATGATTCTTTTATTTTTACAGAATCCTTTACAACTGCAATATATGTCTTTTGAACAGGTCGATAGTTCTTTTCTGAAGTTTCATTTAATTCCAGCTTTGAAGAATCAAACATATCAAAAATTGCCTTATTCACTTCTCTAGTCTTTGTAAAAAGAATCACTCCTGATGTATCTTTATCCAGGCGATGCATTATGCCAACATAAGGAGGATTTCTTAAAGAAGGATTTTTCTTCCACAGATATCTTACTACTGCATCATGAAGATTGTCGCGGTCAGTTACAATTGTTTTTTCTGTAGGAAATTTTGCAGGTTTATTGATAAAAATAAGGTATTCATCTTCGTATAAAACAGATTCTTCTGTCACTTCAAAACTGATATCATCAGCCTGTTTTTCATATAAAACTTTTTCTTTATCAATAAACGCTTCAACATTAGATTTTACAAAAACTGTGTAAGAAGGAATACGTACTTCTCTACCATTAACACGAATACAGCCTGCCATAATCAGACGTCGGATTTTAGAATTACTTAATTCTAAACCAGTCAACTTTGGAAGGTTTTGTCTTAAAAGTTCATCGAGTCGAATTTTTGATTCAGGAAAAATTGTATAAGTCGTCATTAATTATTAAAACTTAAAGGATTTTATATTCAGGAGCTTCTTCACCTGCATAAATTTTTATCCTGCATTCTTCCATACAGACATTATCTGCAAAGCTTGAAAGATTAAGACTTGCAGGACTTAAAAGGTCTTCTGGGTTAAAAGAAAGATTCAATACTGTTTCTTCTCCTTCCAGTTCAACACGGCTAAAAGCTCCGTATAAGCTTACAAGATCTTTTACGATTACATACAAGTGCTCTTTATGTTTTTCTTCAAATTTCATTTCAAGAAAGTTCAACTGCATTTTTTCAATTTCTTTTTGTGAAAGTGAATCAATTTTAGATGAAGCTTTAAGATTTACATTATTGCATTCAAGCCATTCTGCAAAATCGGAAAAAAACTTTGATGGGGCTATCTTCAACGGATTCAACACAAGATTAAACCATGGAACTGCGCGTCCATTTGTATAAAATATTTTTGTACTTAATGCAATCCTTCGGGAATAGTCTATATCCTGACTGGAATAAATTCCAGTACATTTTTCTTTTATATCAAAATTTTCAATCTGCGGAAAATCAATATGATTGGGATAGAGTGTAACTGCAAAATCAATTCTGTCACGAAACTGTTTAAAAGTATCTGCACAGGACAAAGCAAAATCAAGGTCAAAACCAAAAACAAAGCCTTCATTATTTAATATTGCAGCTTTTTTTGAATAAAGCTTTTTGTCAAATAGAAAGACTTTTTTTTGTTCTGGCTTAATATTTTTACTCACATTTTCTGTCATAGGAATTTCAAGAGAACAGAAAAGCTTCGAAAGAAGTGAAATTACCTCGTTATCAATTAAAGATGCATTTACCTTAAGGCTTATATAAACATCAGGAATATCCCGGATAGCGGCTTGCAGAAAATGAATAAGAAGTTTTTTATCAGATGCAATTTTTTCATCATGAACATAAAGTTCCGTAATTTTTTTCTGAGAAAAAGTTTTTAGTGCGGATTCAAGGTTTTCATGGGTAAAATTGTATTCTTCGTTTTGCATGCAATCTAATCCTGTATAGAAAACAAATGCGGATAATCAATCGATTACCCGCACTATTTATAAAACTATTTAAGCTGTAAAAGCTTAATTCCTTTCTTTTTACATTCTGCGTGAATCTTATCAGGCCATATTGAAACCTGAGTTTCACCAATGTGAGCTTTTCTTAAAAGGAACATACAGAGACGAGACTGACCGATACCGCCGCCCAATGTCTGTGTCAACTGACCTTTAAGAAGTTTTGTATGGAACATAAGCTTTGCTCTTTCTTCCATACCACGCTCTTCAAGCTGTGCTGTAAGACTCTGTGGACAAACACGGATACCCATTGATGAAAGCTCAAATGGAGCTTTAAGAACATCATTCCATACAATAATATCACCGTTAAGACCTCTGTGTCCGTCACCTGTTTCAGTAATCCAGTCATCATAATCAGGAGAACGACCGTCATGGATAGAACCATCAGGAAGTTTACCACCGATACCAGAAATAAAGACAGCGCCATATTTTTTAGCAACCTTTGCTTCTCTTTCTTTTGGAGTCAAATCTGGATATTCGCGCTGAAGGTCATCAGCATATACAAATTCAATGTGCTCAGGAAGAACAGGTTTGATATTATCATAACGATCGTAAATGAAGAATTCAGTTCTCTTAATACAACGATAAATCTTTTCTACGATTTCGTGAAGGAAGAAAATTGTCCTGTCTTTTTCATCAATTGCCATTTCCCAGTCCCACTGGTCAACATACAATGAGTGAACTGCATCCAAATCTTCATCTGGACGGATTGCATTCATGTCAGTGTAAATACCAAAACCAGGTTTAAGGCCAAGGTCTGTAACTTTAAGTCTTTTCCATTTTGCAAGTGACTGTACGATTTCCAGACGTTCTTCGTTCATACTTTTTACAGGAAATGAAACTGGACGTTCTACTCCATTCAAGTCATCATTTACACCAGTACCTGAACGTACAAAAAGTGGTGCTGTTACACGAGTTAAATTCAGCTCTGTAGAAAGTGCAAGTTGAAAGAAATCTTTAATTAAAACAATTGCGTGTTCTGTTTCTTTTTCGCCAAGAATTGATTTATACTTTTTCTGTATTTTGGTTTTTACCATAAGAATATCCTCTATATTTTAGGTATTTTATCACCACAGAGACTTTTTCACAAGTACGAAATATATGGCAATTAAATAAATAAACAGATATAATGACTATTATGCCTAAAAAATCACAAAAAAAATATCCTGTCTGGGCCTGGATATTTATCATTGCCTTTATAATTCTTGCCGTTACGAGTCTTGTTATCATCTACACAAATGATAACCTTGCTAAACCTCGTCATGTCATCAATTATTTTATTGAAGAAAAAACCGGTATTGATTTAGATGAACTTCTTAACGGCCCATCACCATTTGCAGAGGATGAACAAATTTCTGAAACTGAAAATTCAGATAACATTGCAGAAGCTGACAATGCAAATCAGGACAATAATGCAGAAGTTGAACAAACAGAGGAACCTAAGAAAACTTCAAATAAGAAAACAGTTTCAAAAAATATACAGGGCCTTGAAATTCCATCTTGTCCTAAAGGTTCACTTTTAATCACAGAACAAAATTCAAAAGGAATTTTGGACACACCGGAAAAAGAAGATTCCCACCAGATCATTAAGCATAATGGCTTCATTCTCTGTTATCGCGAAAAATACGAACAGCCTGAATGGGTTTGCTATACCCTTGATGCAAAAAAAGTTGTAAAAAAGGTAGACCGAAATGACAACTTCAGACCAGATCCATTAGTAATCACAGGAAGTGCAGAATTAAGCGACTACAGATCATCAGGATACGACAGAGGACATCTTGCCCCATCTGCTGACCTTACATATAGTGCAGAGACAATGGATGAATCCTTCGTTCTCAGTAATATGAGTCCACAGAGAGGTCAATTTAATCGTGGTATGTGGAAAGATCTCGAACATGAGGTAAGAACTTTAACTTCACATTATGAACTGCTTTATGTAGTTACAGGACCAATCCTTGAAAAAGATGACTACTCTACAATCGGTAAGAATAAAGTTGCAGTTCCTGATTATTACTATAAAGCATTGCTTGGAATTAAAGACAATAAATATTTTATGATTGGATTTATTCTTCCTAACGAAAACTGTGAAGGAACAATCTGGGATTATGCATGTAGTGTTGATGAAGTTGAAAAACGTACAGGGCTTGATTTCTTCCACCTGCTGGATGTCTCCACAGAAAGCGAACTTGAGAAAACCTGTATAATTACAGACTGGAAATATTAGGAACAAATATGACAAGACAAGAAATCTTCGAAATAATTAAAAAAACAAAAATTATTCCCGCTGTTAAAATCGAAAACTCAGACGATGCAATTCATACTGCAAAAGCACTTGCCGAAGGTGGAATCAAAATTGTTGAATTTACCTACAGAACGGCATGTGCAGGAGAGGCAATTTCAAAAGTTTCACAGAATTGTCCTGATATTCTAACAGGTGCTGGTACAATTACAGATTTAAAGAAAGCAAAAGATGCTGTTAAAAGCGGGGCTCAGTTTATTGTTATGCCTGGCTTTGATGAAAAGACAGTAGACTGGTGTATTAAGAAAAATATTCCTGTGATTCCAGGAGTTGCAACACCTACCGAAATAATGACCTGCGTAAATAAAGGCTTAAAAGTATTAAAATTATTTCCTGCTTCTACTTTAGGGGGGATAGAATTTTTAAAAGCTGTAAAAGGTCCTTTTCAAGACATTCTCTTTATTCCAACTGGTGGAATTAATTCAGCTAATGCCAGAACTTACCTTGAATTATCAAATGTAATTGCAGTAGGTGGTTCATGGTTAACAAAACCAGAATGGCTTAAAAATAAAGAATGGAAAAGAATTACGGATGAAGCAATTTCCTCGCTTAAAAATTAAGTATATTCTTTAACATAAAAGAAAAGTCCGTAATGAAAAATATTACGGACCTTTCTTCTTGTATTAATTATATATTATTTTCCTGAATAATTAATCAATGTTGTAATTTTTGAAGGAGCAAGAACTTTTTCGTAATTAAGTTCTGGTAATCCTATAACACCAAAGAAATCAGTAACTTTTCCACCACCCTGTTCAATAAGATTTCGGGCAGCAACCAAAGTTCCACCTGTTGCAATGAGATCATCAACAACAAGATACTTTTTTCCTTTTTCCACATCGGCTTTATGAACTTCCACTTCTGCAGTTCCATATTCCAAAGCATATTTACATGAATAAGTATCACCTGGAAGTTTTCCTTTTTTACGGATTAATACCATTGGAATACCAAGTTTTTCTGCAAGAGGAGCTGCAAAAAGAAAGCCTCTTGAATCTACCCCGGCAATCGCTTCAATTTCAGAATCCTTGTAGATTTCAACCATTTTGTCGATGCAGTACTTAAACGCCTCTGGATTAACAAAAACGCTTGTTATATCGTAGAAAAGAATTCCAGGTTTTGGAAAGTCTGGAACACGACGGATTGATTTATCAAGTAATTCTAAGTCTGCCATTTATATTCCTCCAGTATGGGCAATGCGAGTTAAATTATACTATATTTTCTGCATTTCTGCACGTTTTGTTCTTACACAGGTAAGAATTTTCTGAAGACCATCCTGATCTTCATTTTCAATGGCTTTTTTAATATTTGAAAGAGAACTCTCAAAAGTTGTAATCATCGAAAGAAGTTCCTTTTTATTCGAAAGGAAAAGCTCAGTCCAAAGTGGTGCATTAATCAAAGCAATACGTGTCAGATCTTCGTAACTTCCACCACCAAATGCAGTAATCTTATTATCTTCGGCGCTGTCTACAAGAGCTGATGCAATTACATGACATAGCTGTGAAGTAAATGCAATTTTATGATCATGAGTAATATAATCAGTTTCAATAATGCGTTTAATTCCAAGTTTAGTAACAAGTTCCTTCATTAACGAAATTGTTTCACTTTTGTTTGTTGATTGAGGCATAAGAATATAGTTTCTACCTTCGAAAATACATTGATTCGAACCGGAATAACCTTCTTTTTCATTTCCTGCCATTGGGTGCCCAAGAATAAAATCCACATCACTTCTGATAATACTTTTTTCACCTGCAAAAATATTTTCTGCAATCAATGTTTTTACACCGGAAATATCTGTTACAACAGATCCTGGCTTAAAAGAATCTTTATGTTCAATTAAAAAATTCAAAGTTGCTTTTGGATAAAGACAGATAAAAACAAAATCACAAGAATTAAGCATTTCATTTGTCTGATCAGGAGTAAATGCCTTGTCGATAATTTTGTCTTCAAGGGCCTGGTTCAAGGAATTAATATTTTTATCCATGGCATAGATTTTTCCATTAGAATCATTTTCAAATCCATTTTTACCAAGGGAATAATTTGCCTTAAACACTTTATCCTTAATTCCCTTTGCAATTGATCCTCCCATAAGACCAAGTCCTACAAAGCCAAATGTCATATCTTTCAATTCTTTCATTTCTCTATCCTTTAATTAATGCAGAAATATTCTGCCATCATTTATCTTCTGTGTAACTGCAAACCTTTTTTAAACTGGGGAATTCGTGCACAGGCTGTTGTGTCAATACCGCTTCTGTCTCCTCTTTGCAAAAAGTGATATGCAACTCCGGCAATCATTGCACCATTATCACCACAAAGCTTTAACGGTGGAAAAATACAGTTAAGGTCAGTACGTTCAGCAAGCATTTCCCGAAGTCGGGAATTTGCAGCAACCCCACCTCCTGCAACAACAGTTTTAAGACCTGTATCATCAACAGCTCTTAAAAGCCGGCTTACAATTGTCTTACAGGCAGTCTCCTGGAATGCGGCACACATATTTTCATCTGATTTTTCATAGCCTTCATTCCAGAACATATCACGCTGATGAATAACCGCAGTTTTAAGACCACTGAAGGATACATCATAACGATGTTCTGCGCTATCCAGCTTTGGCATAGGAAAGCTAAAAGCTCTCCTTTCACCTTTCTTTGCCATATTATCGATAATCACACCACCCGGATAACCAAGCCCATAAAATTTTGCAACCTTATCAAATGCTTCACCAACAGAATCATCAACAGTTGTTCCCATAACTTCAATATCATCAAAGCCGGAAACTTTACATATAATACTGTGACCACCAGAAACCAAAAGACCGATATACGGATAAGGAATATCATTTGCAAGATGAGAAGCATACAAATGTCCAAGCATATGATTTACTGCAATAAATGGCTTGTTCAATGACCATGCAAGTGTCTTTCCAAATGTAAGTCCAACAAGAAGAGAGCCCATAAGACCAGGTCTGTTTGTAGAAGCGATAGCATCAATATCATCAAGAGTAAGATTTGCTTCTTTTAATGCCTGTTTTACAACTGGCAAAATCCACTCAACATGTTTACGACTTGCTATTTCAGGTACAACGCCCTTATACACTCTATGAAAAGGAATTTGGGTTGCAACAACATTGCTTAAAATTGTCTTTCCGTCTTCTACAATTGCGCAGGCTGTTTCATCACAGCTTGATTCAATTCCTAAAACCTTCATCTATATAAACCTCTATTTTTTTCCTTTACAGTTTGAAACGGTTGTAATTACATAACCTTTAGCTTTAAGTTCAGGATATACATCCTTCAATACTTGACTAAGCCAATCAGCAGACCAGACATGACCGATCATAATTACAACACCTTCTTTATTAGCTTTATCCACATTCTTTCTGATAAGTTCTATAGCCTTTGTACGCATTGTAAGACCCTGGTCTTTTTCAGCCTGTGTTAATTTATTATCAAGAAATAATCCATTTCTTTCATAATACGAATATCCCAAAGCATTACAAACATACGGAACCTGCGTATCTTTATTAGTTCGTGAATCAAGAAAGAACACTCCATTGTCACTTGCATATTTCATTATGACTTCCATCTTGTGTGCATCAGCTGTAATTGCAGAACCTTCATGATTATTGAAACCTGCAATAGGTCCCACCTCATCAAAATTCTGTGCAAGTATCGCCCTTATCTCACTGTCACTCATATCAGGTTTTATAGCACCAGGACCTGGATTAACAGCATCATTTACAGACTGCATAGGCTGATGCAACATAACTTCTTTACCTGCAGAACGAATTTTCTGTGCACATTCTTTTGAATGAGCAAGCTTTGGAAGAACGGCAATGGTAAGTGGCATCTGAAGAGATGTAAATTTTTCAAGTTGAGAAAGATTCTGTCCTCCGTCATCAAGAAGGAATACAATCTGAGCTTTATTTACTGCCTGTGGAAAATTAAACGATGTAGAGTGCTGTGACTGCTCCTGCTTTTTCTTTTCTTCTAAAGCGTTCAGTTCTGCTTCTTTCTTTTTCTGCTCTTCAATAGCTTTTGCTTCTGCGGCTTTTCGTTTCTGCTCTTCTAATGCCTTTTTTTCGTCAGCTTTTTTTTCTTTCTCTTTTTGAGCCTTTTCAGCTGCTTCCTGTCTATCAAGGGCATCTTTTTCTTTCTGTGCTTCTAATGAGAATTTTTCAAGATCCCTGCTAAGCTTATCTTCTTCAGTAAAAACTTCTTCAGGCGGTTGCGAGGAATTTTTATCTTTATCTTTTTTTGAATTATCTGCTTGAGGTTTTTCTACAGGAGTTTTTGGTTTTTCAACTTCTGAATCAGCTGTCTTTGGTAAAAGGAATTTTACGGAAAGAAGAATTATTGCGGCAATTAGAATTCCTATAACGAACCATAAAACCTTTGTATGATCTAATTTAACTCTTTTACTTTTTCTAGCTCTGGAAGTTCCGGAGCTTTTCTTTGTAGTGCGCTTTGTTTTTGATGTACCGCTTTTTTTAGTATTGCGCTTTTTTGACTCCAAAATAAAACCTCAGAAAAAAAAATAAGAGATGAAAGTAATACTTTCATCTCTTATTTTATAATTTAACTCTCTTAATGTCCATAATGCCGTATATAAAAAGATAACGGTTATATGCAATTAAATGTCGCTTATTAAACTCCCTCCGAATTTACCCTCTCTAAGATAAACTCTCTTAATAAACGACATAAATAATATAGCAATTTCTATGCCAACTTTACTAAATTAGTATTAAAATTATTAAAAAACGGTTTAATTACTTATAATATAAAGAATTAAACCGTTTTCTATTCTTCGAAAAAACTTTACTGATTATAAATTCTAGTAATGCTTCTTTACCAGTGTATGATCTTTTGTATAATTTTATAT
>JAHAZA010000072.1 GCA_018385415.1 Treponema sp.
TACAACCATGGAATATGCTATTGTGGATCAGCAAAATGTAAAAAATTCGCATAAAAAATACCTTAGTTAGTACTATTTCCAGACATCTCGACTAATCGTAAAATCCCGATTTATCGAGATGTTTGGGGATAATAATTTTCAAAAAAAGAAATGGAATGAAATTTTTATAACAAAAACCGGTAAATTAGATTCAAATGCAATGGTTGAAGATGGAGAATATCCATTTTTTACCTGTGCAAAAGAAGTATTCAAGATTGATAAATATGCATTTGACCAAGAGGCATTGTTATTGGCTGGCAATAATGCAGCTGGTAAGTATGATGTAAAACACTATAAGGGAAAGTTTAATGCTTATCAAAGAACTTATGTTCTTTCTCTTAAAGAGGAATGGGAATATCCATTATTCAAATATCAACTTGAAGATAAGCTTGAATATTTAAGACAGCAATCTTTAGGTGGATTAACGAAATATCTGACTTTAAAAATCCTTGAAACATTAGATTTCATTGTTCCTCCTCCCGAACTCCAGCAACAATTTGCCGCTTTCGTTCAACAAATCGACAAATCAAAATTTGAAATATGGCTATATATAAATTTGTGTGTTATAATAGAAAGAAGAGTATTTTGTGTATGACTAATTTTGATTATTTACTTGAATATAAAGAATTTTCCGTATTTGCCACATTGGCTAACGAAGCAGAAAAACAATTTAATAAATCTACAATGTTCTGCGGAATTGCTGCCCGCAAATGTATTGAGCAGGCAGTTCTTTGGATGTATTCAGTTGATGGCGATTTAAGAATGCCTTATGATGACAGCATTCAGGTTCTTGTTCATGAAAAAAGTTTTGTAAATATTGTTCCAGGAAACATTCAAAAAGATATTCAGATTGCAATCAAAGTTGGCAATCAGGCTGTTCATTCAAAAATAGAAGTTGATAAAAAGTTTGCATTACTGGCATTAAAAGCTTTGTTCAATTTTATGAACTGGATTGTTTACACTTATTCTGACAAATACGAAACAAAAAGGTTTGATGAAAATCTTATTCCTGCAAACAAAGTTTCGGTTGTTGTAAAAAAGAATACTGACGAAATCAATAAATATAAAGAAGAACTTGATGAAAAAGAACAGTCTATTGCAGAACTTAAAAAACAGCTTGCGGAACTTCAAAAATCAATTGCAGAAAATAAAACCAAACCAAAAGATATTTCTAATCTCGATTATGAAACAATTGATGAAAAAACTACCCGCAAGCTCTTTATTGATGAAGATTTGAAAAAACTCGGCTGGCAGTTTGACGGCGTTATGGTTCAGGAAGAATATCCTGTTCATAATATGGGCGACAAACATTCTGACGGCTTTGTTGATTATGTTCTTTTTGGTAAAGACCATAAGCCTATTGCCGTTGTTGAAGCTAAAAAAACAAGCAAAGACCCTAACATCGGTAAGCAGCAGGCAAAAGATTATGCAGACTGCCTTGAACGGGAATTCGGACAGCGGCCGTTTATCTTCTATACTAATGGTTTTGACTGTAACTTTTGGGATGATAAACAGGCTGCTCCACGCCGTGTAAGTATGGTATTCAGTCAGGGGGATTTGCAGAAACTTATTGACCGCCGTTCCCTCAAAAAAGATTTGAACTCCATTCAGATAAATAAAGAAATAACCGGCCGAGATTACCAGATGGCTGCAATCAAGGCAGTTGTTAAATCTGCTGATGAAGGATTCAGAAAGTTCCTTCTTGTTATGGCAACAGGAACTGGAAAGACTAGAACTGTAATCAGCCTTACTGATGTTTTTGCACGTGCAAATTATGCAACAAACATTCTCTTTTTGACAGATAGAATCCAGCTTGTTAAACAGGCTTATTCAAATTACAAAGAGCATCTAAAATCGATGTCGCTTTGCAATATGCTTGATTATAAATCACGGGAAAATGATAAAAATGCAAGAATTGTTTTTTCAACGTACCCTACAATTCTTAATGCAATTGATACAGATAAAACAGAAGACGGAGAGCGGCTTTATACTCCGGCGCATTTTGATTTAATCATTATTGATGAAGCTCACAGAAGTATTTTTAAGAAGTATCGAGCCATCTTTGATTATTTTGATTCTTATTTAGTTGGTCTTACCGCTACTCCTCGTGAAGAAGTTGAACGAAGTACTTTTGATTTCTTTGAACTGGAACATGGAAACCCAACATATAATTATTCTTATGAAGAAGCTGTAAACAGCGGTTATCTTGTTGATTATTACCCTGTAGAAAATTCAACAACATTTATTGATAAAGGTATTCATTTTGATGATTTATCGGAAGAAGATAGAAAAGAAATTGAAGACAACTACAAAGAAGAAGGAACTTCTGATTTTGAAGAAGCTCCACCAAGTGACATTAATAAATTTGTTTTCAATAAAGACACCGTAAAGAAAGTTATTGAAGAGCTTATGGAAAACGGAATTAAAACTGATGCCGGTGATAAGCTTGGAAAGACTATTATTTTTGCATATAACAAAAAGCATGCTCAGTTTATTGTTGATACTTTTGATGAAATGTACCCGCAATTGAAAGGTGGTTTTTGTGCAAGAATTGTTTGTGATGACAGTAAAGTTGAACAGACAATTGCAGATTTTGAAAAGCCGGATCAGAATCCTTTTATTGCTGTTAGTGTTGATATGCTTGATACGGGCATTGATGTACCTGAAGTTGTGAATCTTGTTTTCTTTAAGAAAGTAATGAGTAAGATTAAGTTTAATCAGATGATTGGGCGTGGTACACGTCTAAGCCCTGAGCTTTCTTGTTGTGACGGAAAGAACGGCATTTATGAAGGCAAGAAATATTTTTACATTTTTGACTGGCTTAGAAACTTTGAGTTCTTCCGTGTGAATAAGGACGGTGTAAAAGGCAGTGAAACTGTAAGCCTTACTGAAAGTATTTTTAACCGCCGCGTGGAAATTATTAAGGAATTACAGGCTGCAGAATATCAGACTCCTGAATATGAGAAATACAGAAATGAGCTTGTTTCCATTGTAAACAGACAGATTCGGGAATTGAATTTGAACTTGACTAGCGTTCATCTGCATAAAAAACATGTTTTGAAATTCCAGGATATTAATGCATTTAAGAACCTTGAGGATTCTGATGTTGAAAATCTAAAAAAGCATGTAGCTCAACTTGTTTATATGGACGAGTTTGACGTTTATGCAAAGGGTTTTGATAACCTTGTTTATGGTATTGAAATTTTGAAATGCCAGAAAAAGAATTATTCTAAGCAGCAGGAACAAATTGTAAATGATGCAAATATTCTTTTGAAGAAGAAAGCAAACATTGAACAGGTAAAAGCTCAAATTCCGCTTTTGACTCGTATTGTTGATGATTCATATTATCCATCGGCAAGTATTTTGGATCTGGAAGATATGAGAGTTAAGATTCGCCAGCTTATTAAGTTCCTGGTTGAAAGCAAAAAGAAGCCGATTCGATATGTTGATTATATTGATACTACTCTTTCTGTAGGTGAAGGAACTCCTGTATATACTGCAAATAATTTTGAAGCTTATCAGAAGAAAGTAAACTCTTACATTACTGAACACCTGGATGATGAAGCAATTATTAAACTGCGCAATAATGTTCGTTTGACTCAGGATGATTATAACAAACTGAATGATGTATTTACTAAGGAACTTGGAACTTCTGAACAGTTTGAAAAGATAAGCGATGGAAAACCACTTGGTGTTTTTGTTCGCTCTATTGCAAAGATGGAACGCCAGAAAGTAAATGAACTTTTTGCAGATTTTATTTCTGAGTTTAATTTGAACATTAAGCAGATTGAGTTTGTGAAAATGATTATTGAGAATATCATTGAACAAGGCGAAATTAATCTTGAACGCCTTGGAGATGGTAAACCACCATTTGACAGACCTGGTAAGTTCTTTAGTCTGTTTAATCCTAAAGCGCAGAATCGGTTGATTCAGATTATTCGTAGTGTGAATGAGAATGCGCGAGTGGCGTAAATCACATAGGCAGAAATAAAATGAAAAATGAATATTCAAAGATAATCGAAAATATAAATTTCGCTTCAAAGCATAATAATTTAACATTCTTTATAGGTGCAGGCGTATCAAGATGTTCTGGTCTGAAAGGATGGAATCAATTAATACAAGAATTAGATTTGAAATTAAATGGTAAGAAAAGAAAACAATATTCTTCAGATGATTACTTAAGTAATTGCTGAAGCTTTTTACCATAATTCAAAAGATGAATATTATCAATTTTTGAAGGAAAACTTGATTGTGTCAAATTTAGTTCGCAATTTCGATTCTGAAAAAAAACATAAATCCATCATGTTGCGTTAAACAGAATCTCCTTTTGAACTTTTATTGAATCAGCATTCATGTAGCTCCTCTCAGTCTGCTATCAAGTTCTTCAAATGCGTAGAACTGAACCGAATCTTCAAATCCTTCCTCAAGGCATTCCACTGCTTTAGGAAGTGATTTTTCATATTCCTCGCAGAAATCATCCTTCATTGCCCTTGCTGACTTTTCATCAGGGGCTTCCTAGATAAGCTTCAGTCTCGTGTCAAAGCATCGGATTCTGTAGCCGCATCTGTAACCGGTACGGCTTTCTGCGTGAATCCCTTTTTCAGCTCCAATCTTATGAGCGACTTCAATTTTCATAAACTTGTCCATTACCCATTGGAGCATTTAAAGCATCGGATCTTTTGCTGTTACAAAATCCAGTAGTTTATTTTCGAAAAATGTAGTATCGTTCTTATTGGCCATTGTCTTTTCCTTTTGTTTTTTGTGATAACTAACATTTTGGAATTTTCAATGGCTTTTTTCTACCCCAAATTGCGAACTTTATTGTACACTATCATCGAACATTTTCTTTATCATGCCTAATAGTTATCAAGCAAATAATAAGAGAAATAATTCATCCTGTTAACGAACCAACAATTGCAGAAACACAATCCATAATTCACCTCTCATAAATTTAAATTTTATCTCTCCTTCTTTTTTTGGGGCTACCTTAAAACACTATATTTAGACTAATAACATAGCACTAGTTAAACTCCCGAATATAACAAGCGTATTTTTTTCCTAAGGATGCTACAACGCGTTACGAACAACACGGAAACCACAATTCACATAACGGTCGTACGGTGTTTGGGACTCTTCCCGGTAAGACACGGTGCATTCCTCATTGTTCCAGGAGGTAAAAGAACCGCCGCGTATAACGCGATTAGTGCCGGTAGCCGAGCCGGTGGCTTCTGTCGAAGGCGAAATACTTCCAAACCAGTCCCAGCAAAATTCAAAAACATTTCCGCTCATGTCGTATATGCCTAGACTGTTGGCTTTAGGCTTTGTCTTTACCTTGTGGGACTTGTTGTTACTGTTATCCTTGTACCATGCAACCCAATCAATAGAGGAATCTCCCGAATAAATATAGGATGAGCTGTTTGCTCCACGTGCTATGTATTCCCATTCAGCTTCGGTTGGCAGACGGTAGCCGGTGGCTTTAAAATCGGCAGCCATGCTATCCCATGTCGTGTTTTCAGAGTCTGGTCCGCAGTATTTTGAGTCAGCATCTCCTCCTATTCCGCTCCACTTTCTTGGGTCTTTTTCTCCGTCTATTGAATATACGCAACTCTCAATGCCAAGTTCTGCTATTGTGCGCAGGTTACAGTATACGACTGCATCGTACCAGTTTACTAAAAATGCGGGGTAATTGTCGCCTATGCCGCAATCAACACCAGGACTGCTTGGCTGAGTGCCTCCAAACTTACAGTATGTCGTATATTCCTTCTGCGTTACCTCGTGGTCGCAAACAATCAGGTCAGGTATGTCAAGGCTTCTTCCGCTTACGAACACGTTTGATACTGGCGACAAGGTCTCGTTTCCTGTTATCGTAGTTCCTGTTACCTTTACAAAGCCTTCGAGAATGGTGACTACACTTGTTACCGTAAGAGTGTAGCTTGCTGTCTTTGTGGCGTAAGTGTATGTATCGCTGTCCGTAACGGTGGCGGTGATTGTCGTCTCGCCTGCACCAACAATTGTCACTTCGCCGGTGGAAGCGTTTACAGTGGCAACATCTGTCTTGCTTGAAGCGTAAGTAACTGTGCCGTCGCCTGTCTTTGTAAGCTCGTTGGTAAAGGCCTCGTCATAGGTCGTTTTTTCCACTGTCGTGGTGGCGTAGCTTATGCTGCCAGCAGTCTTTTGTGGTGTAGCCGCAGTTTCCTTGAATGATGTTCCCGTCTGACAGGAAAAAAATCCCAATACCAATACCATGCCTAAAACGACGCTTAAGGCTTTACTTAATTTTTTCATAATTGTTCCCCTATAAAAAAATTTAAAATATAAAAGCCCAGATGTGAGGGCTCATTTAGTCCTACATCATGGGCAGTTTTCCAAAGTGAGAAAGTGTCAGCCATGCGGCTTTTCTGTGAATTGAATTTAAAATGCATATAGCCCGAAGTTTTGTTTCGGGCAGAGTTATAGCTTGTGCTAGTCGCAAGCTTCGCTTGCTTAGCTAGTTTTCCGCTAGAGCGTAAAACTAGTGCTGTGCTGTGCTGTGCTGTGCTGTGCTGTGCTGTGCTGTGCTGTGCTGTGCTGTGAATTTTGGCACGAAGAGAGAATTTATGTCAAGGGTAAAATCAAACGGTCGATTGTAACAACAGTTAACCAAATAAAGTTTCATAATAATATTGTACCACAAAATCGTATTTTTGTGTGGAATATTTTGTTTCACAACCCCAGCGCCCGAAGTTGCAGGTGTTACAATTTTGGTTGACCAGAGTATGTATGCATAATCAAATTTTTCTTGAACCAGTATATTCCCACGAAATAGTAGTACGAGAACTTGGCACAGGGCGAGTTATGAGTGACATGAAAGAAATGAAGGGCACCTGCACATTAGTTGAAAGCGCTACAGGCTTTGTTGTCAACTGGGATCAAGTTAATAATTTCAGGCACATTAAATAAATATAAAAATTTTATCTTACTTAATCGTTAATAATCTGCATTCACTGCTTCTTTTTTATGAGCAAGATGAATTCCGATATGCCCTATTCCTAAAATAATTGTAGCTGCTCCCAAAAAAGGATTCTTTCCATAAACCGCAAGCATTCCACTGGCTAAAACTGGAAGAGTTGCTCCGGCTACAGGAATTCCAAGAATACTACTGTACAAATCCTTCATTGTCTTTTCACTTTTAAAATAACGGATCCAATAAATTTCATACAGAAGCATTAAAAGGAATGAAGCCAGAAGCCAAAGACTCCACAAATCAAATCCATGAAAATTATAATCAGAAAAAAATAAAAGAAGCCCACTGACCAGAGCTTCTCCAACTCGTTCAAAAATTGCCAGAACTTTATTTTCATTTTTTGCATACTTTTCATAATCCTTTGGCTGATTTTTTGTCCAGATTAAATTTGGAACCATCAGCATCAAAATAAAAATCAGTCCAACATATGAAAAACCAAAGTGCATAAATAAAATTCCCCTGTAAAAAAATTTAATTACACTTTAATTATATAAAAATAAAATTGCTTGTATAGTATCAACTGTCCGAGGTCACTGAGCCTCCGCTGGTACCACCTCTTCCGCCACTACACCTTTTCTTCCAGCGGAGACGAGAATTGCGAAACGCAATTCTCTCTTATGTCGCTAAACAGCAATGTTGGCTCAAAAAAAAATCGCCCTTCTTTCGAAGAGCGATTTTTCATTCTTAACCTATGCTACTTTGATTAGCGGAGCAATGAAAGAACGTTCTGTGAACTCTGGTTTGCTTGAGCCAACATTGCAGTTCCAGCCTGTGAAAGAACCTGGTTCTTTGTGAACTCAACCATTTCTGCAGCCATGTCTGTATCACGGATGCGTGATTCAGAAGCCTGGAGGTTTTCAGCACCGATGTCCAAACCAACAACAGTCTTTTCCAGACGGTTCTGGTAAGCACCAAGGTCAGCGCGCTGTTTGTTAATCTTTTTAAGTGCTTCATCGAGAGTTCCGATTGCGCGGTTAGCGTCATCTGGAGCTGCAAGTGAAAGTTTATCTTCGTTTCCTACGTTCTTCAATCCCAGTGCTGTAGCAGACATTGTTCCGATGAATACCTGAGTTCTCTGATCCATGTTAGCACCAATGTGGAACCACATAGAACCTGTAACAGTGTTTTCACCAGTAGGACGAGCAAAGCGTCCTGTAAGCATATTCATTCCATTAAACTGAGCTGCTGATGCAATGCGATCTACTTCGTCAATCAATGAAGAAACTTCAACCTGAATCTGCATGCGGTCTTCATCTGAATAAATACCGTTTGATGACTGAACTGCAAGTTCGCGGATACGCTGAACGATGTCAGATGTTTCCTGCAAATAACCTTCAGTTGTCTGAATGAATGAAATACCATTCGATGCATTTTCAGAAGCCTGGTTCAAACCGCGAATCTGGGCACGCATTTTTTCAGAAACAGCAAGTCCTGAAGCATCATCGCCAGCACGGTTGATTCTCATACCAGATGAGAGTTTTTCCATGTTTTTCTGAGTAGATAAGTCTGTAAGACCCTGTGAACGCTGTGCAAACATTGCACTCATGTTGTGATTGATTACCATAAATGTATCTCCTTATAGTCTCGGATCAGATCGAACTCTTTTCAATCTGGTTTTGCTGGATCTGGAGGATAAGATTTTCAGATCTGCAATTAACTTGTATCCGAGGAGTGGTCTCCCCACCCGTTGTTATTTATATCGGAGATAGGAATTTCGACTTTAGTGTTTTTTTCAAAAAAAATGCATTTTTTTTAAGAATTTTGTGATTTTTTGATGAATTTTAACCTTTTTATGTTAAAATAACCTCAAATAGAAAGTTAAAAATATTACATACAGAGGTTAACACCTATGAAAAAAACATTTTTAGTATCAGTGCAATTTACGTCACTGCTGGCTGTATCATGTTCACAGCCTTCCAATGGTATCAGCCGCTCACAGGACAACTGGCTGGCCGATTCAGTTCCTTCTATAAAACAAACCTACAGCGACACTTTTGACTACATTGGGCTTGCTGTTGAATACGGGAACTTCGGTCTAAAGTACACTGGTAACAACAAATACACAGGTACTTATACACACGACAAATCCTGGGGCACTCCTTCAGAATTATATTACTCTGAAGTCCAGCAGGGAATTTCAAAGCACGCAAACACAATCACTTTAGGAAACGAATTAAAGCCTCAGTTTCTTTTACAGTGGTGGGATGGTGATGGTTTCTCACAGCCAACGACAACATTTACCGCATCAAACGGTCAGATAATTCAGGTTCCAGACAAGCTTAATGGTGAAGCGTTAATATACGCCACACTGAATGCTGCAAAAAATGCAGGCGTTAAAATGCGCGGTCATGTTTTAACATGGCATTCCCAGACACCGGAAGGATTC
>JAHAZA010000073.1 GCA_018385415.1 Treponema sp.
TCATGGAGTGATATTTATTAATTTAATAACTTTTTTATTTCATTAATCTCTAGATTTACACAGCCCTTGCCTTCAAGATTTTTCATGAGAATTATTTTCTGACATATTCCAGTAAGTTCATGTATTCCGATTTCAGGCTTTGCAAGATAGTCTACTAAGTCGCCGTTTATAAAACAGTTTGATTTTTCGAAGGTCTGGATAATTTTTTTACGCTTAGCATCAAAGCTTGGATATGGAATATCAATCTGGAATCCATTAATTAAAGTAACGAGCTTATCAAAGAATCCATTTTTCAAAGATGCCGGGGTAGTTAATGCCAGGCATATAAAAGCCTTTTTCTCCAGCAACTCAACTAATATATAATACAGAAATTCTTGAGTATATTCTTTATGATGCAGATAATCAAAATCATCAATGAACAAGCCATCCAGATTCCTGAACTTCTCCCTGAATACTCGGCTTGTCTTATTCTTTATCGAATCTACAAATTCATTAGTAAAAGCTTCTGCCGAAATGAAGCAAATCTTTTTTGACGGATCTTTTTCCAGAAGATAGTTTTGAAAAGCCCGCATTAAATGAGTCTTACCTAGACCTGTTGGTCCCCTCAGAATAACCGGATTAGTAGCCGAATAATCATCCAGCATTGATTTCATGTTAGCGATAAAGTTTGCATCATCTGTACAAAAATTGTCGAGTGTGTAATCTTTTATTGGTGTACTATGGTCTGCTGTATAAGTAATCGGTTCTTCTTTTGATTCCGGTTCTGCATCCGATATAACAGTATGTGATGGTACCACCGGTTGAATACTTTTCTCTACCGGATTCCGCTTTTTACTAATCAGAAAGAATCCAAAACAGGTTGATAAAGATACCAGAAATGAAATTACCGCACTTAAAATCAAAGACATAAAAAACCTCCGTCTATCTCAAAGTATAGACGGAGGTACTATCATGCAATGATATTATATTTCAATTATAAGGTTCTATCTTAAAATCAATAATCCCATTTTTATTTTTTGTAGTCTTTATAATAAAGACCGAAATTTTTTCACAAATGATATCCATATCTTCTTTTAATTCGGTTTTATACTTATTGAATTCTTTATGCTGCTTAGAATTTTCAAAGAAACCAATTGCTGGCTTTGGTTTGCGTTTTTTCATGAAGGATTCTTGTTCCAATCGTTTTGTATCTAGTGTATACGTTAGGATTTCAGCGAACATTCGTGCAAGGGTTTCAGTACTATTTTCCGGTTTTATTTCACAAGCATAAATTTGCCTTTTATACTCAAAAATTAAATCCATACCTCCAACATTCTCGTATTTTTTTGTAGTAGGAAATTCATATTCTAAAATATCTACATCATTTGAAACATTATGCCATTTTGGTTTAAGAGAACAGCTTTTACAAGCGGATTTATCGGTATTCGTGGAATTATAATGATACATACAACGGCATATTGTTTTTTCTTTTGTGTCATCAGAAATCTTTCCCGCACATTTTGAATGATCAGGATTTTGTTCATCTTTTTGTATCTTTTTCCAAAGCAACTTTTCTTCTAGAAAAGTTGGATCTTTATAAGATTGTCGTATGAAGTTCGAAATCTCTATTAAATTACTGGCATAAACTCTTTTTTCCCTACAGTTAATCTTTTGATAGTCCTTGTATAATTTATCCTTTTTAATAAAATCTATATATTTGGTGTCTACAATATCGCCTCTTTCATAACTAATTTCTTTTTGAAGAACCTTAATTTGATCATAGATGTCCCCATTTTGTATAACATATGAAGCAGTATCTCCATTTTTTCTTCTGCAAGAAATTTTAATAACTTTGTACTCTGATGCCATATATATACTCCAATTTCTTAAAAGTTATTGTCTTAATGCTAAGTGTACCATAACAGGACAATGATCTGACCCATATCTATCATTACACTCAGAATGCAACCAATTATCTTTTGAGCCAACCATAGCTGATTCAATTTCAAAAGCATTTTTCCCTACGAAAATATAATCATTAAAATATGCTCTCGCTCTTGTGTCAAAGAAAGTTCTTATATCTTCTTCACCCAAAGACAAATTATTAAATTCATGATAGGCACTATATAATTTCTCGCTTATTCCTTGTTCAAATTCCTTAAACTTTTCCTTTGCAAAAGAACTTGTTAATTGTGCACTCCAATTAAAATCACCTAACCAAATAACTTTATTATCTGCCGGAAATAAATACTGTGAATATTCGGGGTCTTTCATAGCATTTAAAACAAACATCAAATAATCTTCATTCTGGTTTTGTGCTCTGTCTTTTGTTTTTGTCCAAATATGAACCAGAGTAAAAGTATCTAAAGAAACCTTATCAGTTACCTTATAAGGAACAACATAACGGAAACGTTCTTCGCCTTTGTATATTCGCTCAATTTTGTATTTATTTGAAAACAAGGCAATTCCTAAATCACCTTTATGATACCATTCATATTCTTTGTGATCTCCATACCAACTATCTTGTAACTTGCCTAGAGAATTCTCTATTTCTGGAGTTATATCTTTCTCTTCGCATTCCTGAATAGCATAGATATCTGCATCTGCAAAGTTTTCATCTTTTTGTAATTTATGGACTTTATCAATAGTAAGTCCCATATGACAATTCCAGCTGACAATTTTCATAATACTTTCCTTTACAAATATCTCTGCACAAATCTCTTCTGCTTTTCGTCTGTATATTTCAGAATTGAATGGAACTCTTTTACCGGTAAATAAAGGATATCAAAATCTTTTGCTAGAGCTGTTTTAATAAGCTTTATTATTGGATTCATCTTCTCATAGAAAAGTTCAAATTCTCTATGTTCCAATTCTAATTGCAGCTTATATACAGTTCTTATCTCTTCGGGTAGTTCAGATTCATCTGCTTCCCAGACTACATTTACCAGATAGACTTTTTTATTTTTCTTTTCTGGGTGATCGCGCAAATAATTATAGATGGCTAATGCATGTCTGAACATCTGGCATGAATCATACTGTGAAGAAGGAATTTCATTACCAACAGTTCTAAATAGTTCTGCCGAATCAGAATAAAAATATTTTGAAGTATATCTTATATATGATTTTGCTAACTCTTTATCACTACTGTTCTGCAACCATTCCATACATTTTGATTCGATAAATATTTCACAGGACTCATTATGGAGCCATGCATCCAGATTTGCAGCATAAGGTTCATTAGTTTTTTTATTAATAACATTTATTGATTTATATTTTTTTTCAAATTCTTTTTTGTAGTTTCCTTCAGGAAGATACTTATTCTTTTTGAGTTCAACATCCTTATCTCCCAGAAGATTGTAAATCATTGCTGCAGAAGAACGAATCATATCAATTCTGCCCTTTCTAAGCTCATCTCCATCACTGTTCTTATACTCAGTTTTAGTTTTACCTGACATAGGATGATAAAGATTTTTATCTATTTCTTTTGTCTGAAATCCTTTTATATCAGTGTCAGATATCTCGCCTGTTTCCAGAAACTTTCTTTTTAATACTTCACAAAAATAATCTAAATAACTCATCTCGATTTATTCCTTCTTCTATTCTACACCCCATTGGCCAAACGTGCCATTTGTTTTACGTTCTTGCCCCACTCTTTGACCAGCCACTCTGGTTCGAGAGGCTGCACGTACATGCCGTGGCTCAAGGTCCAGCCGAGGATTGGGTATTCCTGATTGCTGGTGAAGGTCATGAGGGTGCTGCCGTCGGGCTGCGTTTCGAACTGCTGGTCTTCAGCCCAGTTGTAAGTTTTGATGTAGTTCAGTGTTTTGGACGAAGTGATTTTCAATTTGTACTGCCAGGTTTCTTTGCCTATGTAACGACGGAAGTTGCCCTTGGCTCTTTTTGAATATTCAAAATCTGGTGGAAGCTCGAAGGTTCTCGGATCAATCTTGAGATTGTGGATTCCAGGCAGATTGAAAAAGCGGGTCCCCTTTTCTTTTGGATAATACGAGTACAAGCTCCACATTCCTTCACTGTAAATCAGCTGCCAGGGAGCAACTACAAAGGGCTCGTCAAAATCCAGATAATTAAAGCTCACGTAATTATTCTTGGCCATGGCCTCTTCCAGCATGGACCATATGTCATCATCAATCTTTACAGGATCCATTCCCAAAAACATGATACGATTCGAGAGCTTCTTAGCATTCAGCTTTGAATCATCCTCGATATTATCCGACAGCGAAGAAAAGACCTCGATGGCCTGCTTGTAAATTGGAGTGTCCTTAATCAGCTTCAAAAGATTCGACATAAGTCTGGCAGCAATTATCTGCTTTTCGGATGTAAGCATTGCAGGAATACGGAAGGACGGCCGGGTGTAATAAAAGCCCTTTTCAATCCTGTCATACTGCAGGATATCCTCGGCTCCAAACTTCATTCGCAAATCACGAAGATCACGGTTTATAGTTGGGATAGAAGCTTCTGTCTCTCGGGCAAAATCTTCCACACTCGGATAATGCATATGCGAAATCATATAGTCAATTTTTAAGATACGTTCATAGCCGTTTAAGTACTGTTTCTTTACCTTTTCTTTTGCCATAACTTCTCCTCCTTTACTGCTAATATAATATGGGCAGACTATCATTGTTCGATAGTCTGAAATTTTTCATCAAAATATTTCTGATTATATTTTTTCCGGCGAGACCAGAAATTCCATTTCTTAAGGACCTTTGGTTCTTCAATAAATTTCTTGAAGGCATCTGGATTCCGCATAAACTCGTTATAGGTAATACAGACTTCAAACATCATTGGTCCCTGTAGTTTTTTTCTTGATTTTTCCTTCTTATTTGAACTCGGTAAATTCTTAAAGATAAGCTTGTATTTCGAGCTTTGCTTAATTGTATTCGTTTCTGTTTCTGGTTCTGCTGGCTCTTTCTCTTTCAAATAAACCATAACCTGAGTTTTCATTGAATCATCGATACCATATTCAATACCGGTATAGTTGTAATTCATTGTCAGCATTGTTTTTATAGAATTATTGGCGATATCAAAAAGACGGGGATTTATTTCAAATTCCTTACAAAAGATTTCTACATCCTTCCGCAATTTTTCATTGCTGGTTTTTATGAGCATCTTTATATATTCAACCGCAACAGAAGCTTCGCTTAATTCAAAGTTCTTAAACATACATCTGTTACCGATATAGATTTTCTGATCTGGCATTGAAACCATTGCCATTACCCATAAATCAAATTCATACTCTTCAAGAACCGTTTCAAGATAAAACTCATATGTTCCTTTAGCGGCATTATGAATGACTTTATAATCAAAACCACTTTCTTCTGCAATTTTCGGAATAGCTTTATGAATTCGTTCTAAGGCCTTATCTGCTGAATCTTGAATTTCAGATTCCTTAATTTTTTTCTTCAAGAATTTCTTTTCAGAACTTTTGCAGATATCTGATTCCAGCTGATATAATTGAGTCCTTACATCTAAATATAACTCTTCATCAAAATCTTCTTCATCCTTACGATTCTTAAACTTATCAAGATGTGAATAAACTACGGCCACTTCATTCATGTATTTCACATCTATGTAGTCGCCTTCCTTTGTATCCTGAAACAAAGCTCTGGCAAGGAGCTTATTCTCCACACATGGAACAGGCATTAATTCGAGAGCCTTTGATAAATAATAATTAAAGCCCCAGTCACATTTGAAGAGAACTATCGGCCGGTCAAATTTTACCTCATCATAATAAAGGCCAACAAACTGCATCTGCCCGTTCGTGAGAATTACATCGCATCTGTTAATTGCTGCCAGGACATGGTTCATTGACTTTAATTTCATCTACCACTAACTCCTCTTCAATTACAATGTTATAGTCCTTATATATCGAGTAAAGTTCTACATCAGATATACAGGCCCAGTTTCCAAAATATTGCTTTACATATTCAGCCAAGGATGTTCTCATATTACTTACAGCCAGGAACACCGGTTCATAACCATTTTCTTTCATAAGGTCTGATTTCTTCGTTATCTCTTCCTTCAATCTATTGCTTTCTTCCGGGGTCAAGGCAAGATAAGGCAATTCATTTTTTGCTTGTGGTATAAAAATATGGTCAAGCAAGGCTTCTGCCAATGGAAGAGAAACTCTAATTACGTGGAATATTTTTTTATCATCTGCAAGCTTCGGCAAAAATTCCCAGGCAAGTTTCTCCCTGACCTTTTCCATCAATTCAGACAGTCTCTTTTGTTTTTCAAGATTATCCGCTATTGCTTCCAGAATTGAATTTATATCCCGGATACTTATACCTTCTTCCAGCAGCCAGTTCAGAATTGTTTTAAATTTTGAAGTTGAAAAATTGTGCATAAAAAAAACATCATCAACAACATCCGGATTCCTGTCACGAACCTTGTTAATAAGTGTATTCACCATGCACTGATCCAGAAATTTTGTAAGATTCTTTTTGATTACTTCTTTTAGATGAGTTCGGATGACAATTTCCAAATCTGCAACAACATAGCCTGCAGATGCAGCTTCTTCTCTTCTATCTTCTGGTAAAAAAATAGCGTCCATACCAAATGAAGGTTCTATTGTCTTTTCTCCAACTAATTCCTTAGTAACAGACCCTGTATCTATGCATAAACAATAACCTGGTTTTGCTTTTTCAAATTTTGTTATCTCTGCACCATGTAATAAAAGCCTGTAATCATAAGGTTCGATACACATATTATCTCGGATATGAAAGACAGGAAGCGTCAAACCATATTCCCCATCAATTTCATTTCGAAGATGTTTTATTTCGTCTAATAATGGAGCTTCCCCTTCTACTAACGGAATTAATCCATATCCTAATTCTAGTACCAGTTCAAATGGCTGCTGCCCAAACTCTCTATAATCTTTATAAGGATGATATTTCCACCAATCCCGTCTTCTTCTTTTTCTAACTGCCATTTCATCACCTTTAATCAACTAAAAAAATCGTCTCTTTTCTACTGCCATAATAATTCACGCACACTATCATTGTTCGATAGTCTGAATTTCTGTTCAAAGTACTTTTGTCTATACTTAATCTCACGACATAGAAAAGTATTTTTATTTATCACTTCAGGTGTTTGTATAATCTTTTTTAAATCATTAGGATGACGACTGAACTCTTTATAAGTGCTTATGATTTGATACATTTTTGGGGGATGCCTGTCACAACTCAGATAAATTCTGAAAGCACCAAAATCTGGCTCATAGCCATATTCAATTCCAGTTTGTTTATAATTGGTCTCAAGCATTGCTATTATGGAATTATATTCAATGTCATAAAGACGAGTATTACGATTAAATAAAATTACATCACAATACTTTTGAATCTCTTTGTTTTCTTTTTTAGAAATCGCAAGATTAATATAAAGCTTCGCTATAGATGGAATATATTCAACAGGAATTGCTTCTCCTTCATTTACCTTTTCAAATATGTCCCGAGTTAGTAATTTTTGTTCAAAACAAGGAAGCCCTTTTATTGCTACTGTTTTAGTAAACTCATAATCAAATTTTTCAGAATACTTAAACATGACGGCAGGAGCATCAGTAAACGTTTCCGGCTGATATTTTATCCCTACCCATAATTCATTATCACTTGTTAGAATTACATCACATCTAGAAATTATGTCTTCTTCATAATTAAGTGAATATGCATTTTTACTCATCATTAAAGGCTAGTACTCCTTCAATTTCTATTGGATATTGCTCTTTGAATTCATAAAGCTCAAGGTCAGAAATTACCCGTACTCCTGGCATTTCACGATGTATCGCCTGAAGAAACAAAAATCTAACAGACGAAACACATATTACTATTGGATAGAGATTCTTTTCTTTCGTAATAAGCAAAGCATTAGATACAGCCTTTATAAATTTCTTTCTGTCTGTCGGTTTTAAGGAACAATATGGTAATTCAACTCTGGAATCCGGATAATATGCATTGTCGTTTAGAAACTCACTCACACCTTGAGACACTCTTATAAGGTGAAGTTTTTTATCTTCTTCCACATATTTTCTTATAAAAGATACCGCTAAGCTTTGCCGAACTTTTTCTGCAAGCTCATACGGCTTAAGAGTGTCCAGATGATAATCTGCAATTGCTTCCAGAATTGTATTCATATCTCGTATGGAAACTTCTTCATCAAGAAGTCGATTAAGAATTAACTTCAAATCTGAAACAGAAAAATGATTTATATAAAAAACTTCTGAAACAACATCAGGATTTATTTTTCGAACCTTTTCTACAAGATTATTTACCATACATTGATCCAGAAGCTTAGTCCTGTACTTTCGGATAAATTCATATAGATGAACCCGAATCCCCTTTTCATGAGAAACACAGGCATAGCCAGCTTTTTTATAACGCTTTACTTCTGAATCCGGAATGAAAAAGCCATCCATATCAAAAGCTGGATCTTTCGTTTTTTCCCAACCATCAATATTCAAGGGACTCGTAACATTTCCCGTATCAAGACAAAGCTGATGTCCAGGCTTCACGTTACTTTTTACAATTCGAGATCCTCTAAAAGTAAAAGCATATTCATAAGGACAAAGAGTTTCATTTTCGTAAATTTGAATTTCCGGAATAAGAAGTCCATAATCTTCATCTATCATTTTCCGACATTTGAGAATTTCCTTTCCCAGTGGAGAATCTTCTTCTCCGTCTGAGACTTTCAGAAGAGGAGCTAAGCCTGAACCTATATGAACTTCAAATAAATCGGGTTCTTCACCAAAGCATGTATATAGGTTCTTTTCGAAATCTACAACTCGCTGCATTTTGTTGCCTCTTAAACTTAGGAAGATTTTAGACTGGGAATCCACGTGGCTTTACTCAGTCGTAAATCTTTTATCCACTTCATTGCATAGTCGTATTCATTCTTGCTGGTCAGAATCCAGAGCATCTGTTTTGCCTTTGTGATTTTCGGGACTTCGGCATAGCCGTCGGTGAAGATAATCATGCCCTGGAACTCGGGATGATTTTCGTAGTAGTCGATGGCACACTGGAAGTCGGTGCCGCCTCGTCCAGTAATTCGTATATTCTTTGCAGCCTTCTTGAGTTCGAACTCCTGCTTGATTTCTGTATCAAAAGCAATCACGTTTATGGCTTCTACACCGTAAGTGAAAAAGCGGTTTATGATTGAGAAGAAGTGTTCAAGATCATCTGAACCAATTGAGCCGCTCACGTCTACTGCAACAAGCAGATGAGTCTTTGGCTCAAACTGACTTCCCATAAACTCAAAACCATAACGGCGGTTAGGCTTCATTCTTGTAAGCTTTCTTCTCTGGCTGATAATGCTTGCACGGAACTGAGAAAGGATACGGCGGTAGTCCATCGGGATTTTCAGCGAAGCTGTAATTGTCTCCTGGAATTGGCCGCTTACACTACCCCACTGATTTGTTTTCTGGGCCTTTAGAATCTGCTGATTTACTTTGTCGGACATTTCTTCATCTTCATCCCACATCTCTGCAGCATCTGCGGCAGCCTCGTAATCCCAGACTTTGTCCTCCCCTACATCAGGAGAAAGATGCATTCTCCCCTGCCCTTCATTTTCTTCATTGTTCATAGCTTCAAAATCAGGGCAAATGTAATAGAGTTTTTTATAGTACTCCTCGTAGCTCAGACCTGTTTCAAAATTGTAGTGCTCTGCGTCCTTAAGATTTTTGTCACGGTAACAATGCTCGCTGATTGTAACATCGCTGGCCGTTGTTAATGCTGAACGGTTTGGATTTTGAGGCACACGCTGATAAGGATGCTTGAGAAGAATGCGGGTCACTTCATTTTTCAGCCCCTGCGCAATTTCTTCTGTTGAACTATCCTTGAGAAGCTCCGGATTATATTCAATGCGTCGCATCCCGGTTCTGAACCTGCATTTCATATCACTGTTAGGCTCAAGCTTGTGAGTGCAATAAACATTGAAAAGAAGCGGCTCGTACAAAAACCATTTATCAACAACGCTGCTGATTTTTTCTTTTACAGACATGGGCCCTCCGCCTACTTAATCTCCGCAACAAACTTGGTCATCTTTGAGTAAAGCTCAGGGCACTCGCCGATTATGAAAACCAGAGCATTCGGATACATTGTTCCGCTGAACATATTTGCAAAGTGAGCCATAGCCTCGCGCAACTTCTTCTCTTCTAGGAAGTAAAAATATGCTGCAAGATTCTGAGCCATCACAGCCTTATCGCCATCACCATACTTATCACTTTCAAGATAGACAAAGACAGCATCATTGATTGTCGCAAGCTGAGGTGTCTTGTAAGACTCGAGCTTAAGTCTGTTCATTTCAAAGTTTCCAAGCAAAAGCTCCTTTGCAGTAAGAAGATGATTGTGATCAAGAAATTCAAAAAATCTGTTAGCCGCAACTCCGCCGACAATTCCTGCAATCATACTCTTGTGACTCTGCTTCAAAACTTCTTTACCAGCAATTATTTCTGAAACACGCACCCAGGCACGACGGTCCGGAGTTTTCTCCAGGTTCTCCATATCTTCAATTGCCATCTGGTTGTCCAGAGACTTTGGATTTGCGGCGATATAAGATGTAATGCGTTCATCAATTCCATTCTTGTTAGCCCACAATAACCAGTCCTGAACGCTAGGCACAAACTCGTAGATGTTGAAACGGGAAACGAGAGCCGGATCCAGATCTGTAAGCTGATATTCTTCACCATTGTTTACTGCAGAAATAATACGGCTGCCTGCAGGAAGTGAACGGCCGGCAAGCTTACGGTTCAAGGCAAGATCCATAATTGTCTGAAGAACTTCCGGGCGGGCTCGGTTCAATTCATCCAAAAACAAAACAACAGGAGTGTCATCAGTTGGGAACCAGTAAGGCGGCATAAACTCTGTGTGACCTGTTTCTTCGTTTTTATGAGGAATACCAATCAAATCTCCAGGGTCACTCATCTGTCCTAAAAAGAGAGACACAACCTTGCAGCCTTTTGCGGTATAAAATTTTTCCAATATCTGTGACTTACCAATTCCGTGCTTACCCATGAGCATGATGTTCTGAGTAGCAGGAGTTTCTTCCAAAATCTCCAAAAGCAAATTTCCATCAATTCTTACTGACATATAAAACCTCCAGTCATCGTTCTTAATTTAATCACACACGCCTATCATTTTGTGATAGTCTATAAAAAATAAATTCCCAAAGCACGGGAATCTTCATAATCAATTTAATTCCTTCAGCAACACATTCGGATCTTTGAGAAAATCCCTATGAAAAATCCGGATCATTCTACCCTTGTATAAAAGCGAAGAATACAAATCCCTCTGAACAAGGTTCATATGCTTCTCTCCGCTTTTCTCATAAAGAGTTCTTATTGAGTTCTGCGCAATCTCAATAATCTTTGCAGTAAGGCCTTCTGAACTAGCCTTTATCTTTTTATAATTCTCACGAAGCTCTGAAAACTTTTCTTTCTGGGATTCAAAAATCTGCAGGCACAAATCTTTAATGATATTTTCTACCAGCACATACTCCTCCAGCCAGAAGAGCTTGAGCATGGGATTATGTGGCAATATTCTCATCGTAATATCCTTCTGGCAGACAATAATCGAAAGCACATCCATCACTTCCTTTTCCTGTCCGTAGTCATACCAGTTAAACATCAACTTAAGCTCTGTTCTGGTAGGATGACTTGTCACCTCACAATCAAGATCATAAGTCTGGCAAAGCTGATAAATCACATCCTTAAGTTGGCTCACAACCTTCTCAACCTTAAGATTGTTTTCAACAAAGAAAAAGTCATTCTGATAGGTATGCTTCTTCAGAATGTCGCAGAAAAGTCCCTGCCAGAATTCAGACTGCATGCGTGCAATCAGGTCGGCCTGTTCACGTTCAAGAGAAATAGCAAGTGAAAGCTGGTCTACCTTTCTGCTTCTCATACAGCCTTCCCCTCTTCTGCTTTATAATTTTGAAGAAGCTCGCAGGTCAGAATATCTTCCAGTTTTTCTTCATGAAGATTGTTCAAAAGATTTATGAGAATCGAAGTATCATGAGAAAATGGCTTATGATAAACGGTAAGTTCATAGGCTGTATTTTTCTTTACAACAATCTGGATTTCTGATTTCAGGCGGGATTGTTTAAGTTTGTACTCCTGTCCCTTTTTTCCCAAAATTGATTCACACAGGGCCTTAATTGAGCTGCCTACAATTTCCGCAGATTTAGTATTCAGATAGAATTTTTCGTGTACTGCCAGAGTCTTGGCTGTAAGAGGTTTTATATCAATATCAATATAATCCTGTATCCATTTTAGTCCGGCCTCATATTCTGTATGAGTAAAATGCCTTGTACTAATATGAGGTGCAGAAACAGAAAAGTCTCCGGTCTCTCGTTCAACTCCTATGTAAATCGGAAAAGGAACTAGCGACATATAAAAATGTTCATTATGAGAGAAAGCATTACACTTGAGTTGATTTTTTTTAGCAAGCTGCTTTATACTCTTCCTGAAATCAGCAATACTCTGCTTTTTGGAAAAATCCGGATCCTGGACATAAGCCTTCTGTTTTAACAAAAGAGCATTATAGGCCTGCTTCCAAAACTCGCCGGAGAGATGATAGATAATTTCATTTAATTCCATACATGGTTCATCGTTCTCATTCATAGCTTTAATTTAAGCATGAGACACTATCATTTGATGATATTGTGAAAAGAAATTTTACAAATTTTTGAAAATGCTTCTGAAATTCGAATGTAACACTTCTGTTATCCTAAAAGTTTAATCCTGAAAATTCTTAAAAATTCCCCTCCCCTATCGGTATTTCGTATTCACAATGTCTATTTTGCATAGTTTTTGTATTATATTTGTCTATTTATTGCATAGCGTTTATATTTACTTTGTCTATTTTGTCTAGTGTAAATCTATACAATACAAAGACTTACACAGGTAAGTTTTTAACATCTCCAGATTGAATTTATTGCGTACAGATACACGTGCAGAAGCTGATTTTTGACGATTTTGCGTATTACATTTTTATATACTTTGTATATACTTTTTATATATTTTGCAT
>JAHAZA010000074.1 GCA_018385415.1 Treponema sp.
ATAAATATCACTCCATGATACAAGCTCCGTCTATACTTATGGATAGACGGAGGACCTGATGGACGAACCGATAATTAAAACTGGCTTTATTGACTTAGACAGAATTATAGGTGGACTGTATCCAGGAGAACTGATGGTTATTGGTGCACCACCTTCTATGGGTAAGACTTCATTTTTGGCGGCATTAATTCGAAATATTACATGGAAACATGGAACAAAGGGACTATTGTTCAGTCTTGTAAAACCTATAGATAATTTTCGAAAATATCTTGTTTCATCAATCTCTGGGCTCCCGATTTTCATAATAAGTCACCACTCAGAAAAATTATCAGAAGAAGAGTTTGAAATTTATAAAATGTATTCTTTTGAGGTTGATAATTTACCAATGTTTATTGATGATACACCAGAAAAAAATATAAACGATATTTGTGAATCAGCGAGGAAAAAGGTCTGTGAAGATGGTGTTGAAATTATCTATATCGATAATTCTGAATTTATATATACAGATTCTGGTTATGCAGCAATTGATGTTATTTTTTGCGAGGTGATGATAAAACTGAAACAATTGGCAAAAGAATTGAATGTTCCAATTGTAACTACTCGGTGTGTGGGAAGAACTGTGGAGCCTGATCCTCCACTTTTAAGTCTTTTTTCTTTAAAAGGTATTGAAAATATAGATGTTATTTTATTATTCACTGAACAACGAATTAAATATGAATTGCTATCACCGCATATTGAAACCTTGAAGATAAAAAAGAATTGTTTTGGAGAAACTGGAGAAATAAAAGTCCGGTATTTCTTAGATACAGTTTGTTTTGATAATCTAGAGTCAGCTCCTGAATACAAACTACCAGAAGAACAGAAATCTTTATCGTCTTATCACTAAAGGATATTTAGTTAGCAGCATTTTTGCCTTCTCTTTTCTCATGTAACATCTTTACATCGCTGGCCCATTCTTCTTTGCGGGTTTGCATGGTTTTGTTGAGCAGGGAGTTTTTGTCGGCGTAGGATTTTTTGATGTAATCCTGGACGATGGACAGAAGCTCCGATGGCAAGTTTGATTCTTCGAGGAGCGTTTCGGCATTCTCTGAGAACCAGAATATCTCGGTGTTCTTCTCATCAATTTCATCGCTGGTATTTATCTGAACTTCGATTTGCTCCAGTAATCCAAATTCAAAGCTTTTGCCATAAATCACATTAACTATGTTTACAGGGAGCCCGGTCTGGGCTTTCAGCAAACATACCGGCGGCCTTGCAGGAGGATAAACAAAACAGTTCTGTACATCCGTCCATGTTATGTCTTCTATATTCTTTGGCAGGTTATCTAATACAATCATTTTCGCCTCCTTTGGGATTACATTATTTCATATTGGCCTATCACTAAATGATATAAACAGATGATATTCTTGTATTGGTCTGTATAAAAACACTTCTAGGAGGCTGGAATGTCATCATGTGCTTTGTGGTATAAAGACGGGACTTTTTACGATGTTGAAACAACCCATGTAAACTTCTTTCTGAATCATCCGGATTTGCTCGGTTTTACTAAGGAAGAAAAGGAAGCTCTTTGTGTAAAGAATGGCCTTGCAGCAGATGCAACCTTCTGTCTTGAGCTAAGCGAACAGCGTGACAATCTAGTATTGGAAGTCTTAAAGCGAGGTGCAATCCGAATCAGATTTTACGGAGGACAAACATCGGTTCAGTGTTATGATCACAATGACAATCAGTGTTTCTCGCAGCTCAAAAAGTGTGTAACCGACGGCCTTGGAAAATGCTTTGGAGATTTTCTTACTGTAAAAGATACGATGGGGTGGGGTATGGAGCTGAACAGCATCGGCTGGGGAAATCAGATAAAGGATTTCCTTGCTGATTTGTAATTAACCTCAAAAAGTTTGATCAAAACTCATTAAATGATATTCCTGTTTGATATTCTAATATTAACTATAGGCAGGAGGATATTATGCAAAATCAAACGGATGTAATAACAGCACAGGATTTGGGCTGTAAGTTATTTGAATACATTGAAGAACGATATAAGGCTTCAAATTCTATAAGTGGGGTTAAGTCTGGATTTCCAACCATTGATGCGATGACGCATGGATTTCAGAAAGGAAATCTAATTACTGTTTGTTCGAATTTAAGATATTACAAGAATTGTTTAGTAATGCAATTACTCCAGAGGATTGTAATTAAAGATAAGGTCCCATGCGGTTTTATTTCATATACTACGAATTACCAGCAATTTGGTTTGTCTCTGATAAGTCGAGATAGTTTGGTTTCTGTTTCGAAGATAGTTGCTGGAATGATGAATGAACAGGAAGCACGAGATGTCCAAAAATCGTGTGGTGCTATTATGGATTCACATATTGTGATTCCTAAAGTTTGTTCATCTTCTTTTGATGAATTATGCAATATCATTCGTGAAACTGTCAAAAAGCATGATTTAAGAATTATCTTTATCGACTCCTTAAATACAATTCCAATTGAGAAAGAATCTGGAAGTTATAAAACTCGATTAGCAAGCATTATAAAGAAATTGAAGATGCTGGCTGTAGAGTTGGATATTTCAATTGTTAGCGACTATTACAGTTATGAGAATGCTAGAGAAATATTATTGGATGAAATTGATAAGTCTGAAAACTTAGAACAAAAAACTGATTTCTTATATCCATATTCAGATATTGTATTACAGCTTCAGAAATTATCTGGAAAGAAAGGAGATGATTTTTATTTATTCGAGCTTGGAATCTTTTGTGGTGAGTATAGATTATCAAGATATAAATCCTTGCAATTTGATCCTGAGGTAGAGGAATTTCAGGAAGAGGAAAATAATATGATTTCATATCATTAAATGATAAATCTGTCTGCTATTCTTGTGATAGTAAATAATACTGAAGGAGGATTATATGTCAAAGTGTAAATTTTGTGGTTCAACATCATTCGGAAGCTGCTCGTACAGCCCTCATGGAAAACATGAACATATTACAGATTCTGGCCATTGCGCTTTCTGCGGTTCGTCGTCTTATGGTTCTTGTTCTTACAGTCCGTTCGGTAAACATATGCATGGTAGCGATGGAAAGAAGTGTAAGTTCTGTGGATCAACTTCAACTGGTTCCTGCTCATACAGTCCGCATGGAAAACATGAAAGATAATTAACTATCACAAAATGGCCGGATTTATTCCAACTTGCCGGGGCGTTGTACCGGCTAAAAGGAGCTTATATTGAATTTAGATGCACTGAAGAAAGCCAGCAGACTCCGTCATAAAAATAATTATGAGGATTATAGGTATGGGAATCTTGAAGAAGAATTTCAGGATACGATAAAGAATTATGTCAAAATCTTTTGGGAAGGTAAAAACAGTGAGTTTTTAGAAAATCACAAAATTAATTATCAGGATTCAGAAATAACATTAAGCCAGGCTGTATTAATGCTTAGAAAAGAAATCAGAAGACTAGCACATGCTAATAGTCTTGGCTGTACATTTCTTTTTCAAGCAGAACATTATTATATTTCACTTCTTCCGTGTCAGATTCATGTAATGATTGACAAAGAAACAGGATGCTTTTCGATTACACTTCCTCATTTTAGTCCAAAGCAATTCTTTTATTATGAATGGCAGTCAGGTTTACAATGGATACAGGATTATTTGAATATTGATTTGCTTATTCTTGAAGAAAAGAAGCAAAACTTTAAAGCCATGATGTACATAAATTCTAAGACAGCTGAAATAGCAATGGCATCAATCAGATCTTTATGTGAAAAGCAGGCAGAAAAATTGAATGCAAAGTATAGAGTTCAATCTTCCTGGCTAATGAGTAATATTTCATTTTACAGAGAAGGAAATACATATGAGTCGGATAGAATTAAAGACAATAATGATTATGAATTTAAAGAAATTAGTAAAATCGAATTGTTTCATATTGTGATTTCTCATAAATCTTTTGTAAAAGATCCATCAATTTTAATTAATCTGCTAGAGAACCCTCATGATATGATAATCGAAAACACGGTAAATTGTAAAATTAATTAAAAGGCGGTGTTTACCAAGAATAACTCTTCTTTTTCTAAGGTAAAGAACTATGGAAGAACAGAAAAATATTGAATCGCTTTATAAACTCATGATCAACGGTTCACGAGGCATTAAGGACTCAAAAAAGATTTATGACGAACTGGAGAAAATCTTCGCTGCTCATCCAGATTTTATACTCATTTCTGGAGAGGCGAGGGGAGTTGATTCTATTGCAGAGGAGTGGGCCAAATCTCGCAATCTGCCAATAGAACAGCACAAGCCGGACTGGGCAAAATACGGTCGGGGTGCTGGAATAATCCGCAATAAAGAAATGATCCTTGCTGCTGATTTTGTACTTATCTTTTGGGACGGGAAATCTAAGGGTACAAAGTCTGTCATTGATTTTTGCGAGAAGCAGGGGAAGCCATATAAGTTATCTCAAGTGGCACTAATGCCACATGAGAACAAATAATTCTAATCAGTCATTAATCAATCAATTCTGAAACCGGGTTACTGTAGATTACGATGTGTCCGCCTTCTTCAAGGCGGAAGATTATCTTAAGTACTTCGGCTCGGGCAGCGTAGACATCTTCTGCGCGGACTGGGCCCATGAATTCCATGTCTTCCTTGAGCATTGAAGAGGCTCGTAGCGACATATTGTGGAAGATTTTGTCCTGGACTTCCGGGTTTGTGCCTTTAAGAGCCTTTGCAAGGGTTTGTTGATCAAGGTCGCGGAGAACCTTCTGAATGGCTCTGTCGTCCAGCTTTGTGATATCGTCAAAATCGAAAATACACTTGTTCAGGCGGTCTTTGAAAATAGGGCTGTCGCTGCGGAATCTATCAACCGCGTTAGATGCAAAGCCCTTTTCTGTGTTGAATAGGTTTTCCTTTATAATCTGGAAATCATCATCAAAGCACATGCCTGAGCTTTCCACAATGTGGGACACTTCTTTAAGAACGCATTCTTCATGCTTAGCAAAGCTTTTTGAGCATTCAATAATTTTAGTGCGGGTGTCTTGGTCCAGATACTGCAAAAGACCGTCGGCTTCTGTGTTGTCGAGCTCGAGATATGCGATTGTTTTTGCCAAAGGAACATAATACATCTTGCAAAGATAATCCATTAGCGCTTTTTTCGAGGCTCGGGTTACATCATCCATAGCATTGGAAACCATAAACTCATACTTTTTTGCTTCAACAGAAATCTTACTTGTCATAGGCGTTTCCTCCTTCATATTACAGTTACAATATAACCATGTGAGACTATCATCTTGTGATATTCTGATAAAAAAAATCTGAAAAAATCAAAAACGTGATATAATAGAATTACCATCCTTGGGGGAAACAATGGAATTCGGAAAGTCATCAATTGAGAAAAAGCTTCAGGATTATAAATTACTCAAAGCCAAATATGAAAGACAGGAAAAAGCTTTAATAGATGATTCAGTTTTCAGAAAAAAATCCTCGAATTCTCTAAAAAAACATTGAATTTATAAGCATATTCATCCATTTTTCCTTTACATAATGGATTTAATGGTGTATATTATAGTTATAAGGTGGTTGAATAAGGCTATAAACGCAATAAGCCGAACGGGCTGCTCTGGAGGACTAATATGGGATATGCAAAACATCATTATGTAGAACGGGCTCTGATGGAGTTAAATTTCCGTCCGAAAGATGCAGGTATTTCTGACCTTGTGATTGCTTTTGCGGCTTTTGTTGCAAAAAAGCATTCTATGAGTCCTTCTGTTTCTGTTACCGAAGCTCTTTCTGGAGATGATGTTCCAGATGCTGTAAAGGGATTTATTTTTGGTGTTGGTTCTAAGTGGGCTGACCTTTCTCTTTCGAGCTTTGAAAAGGTGTCTGCTGAGGATATCAAAAATTATATTACTGATAAGATTGCTGAAAGAAACGAAAGAAGGGGTTTTGCTCATGGAGCTGTTCAGAGTCAGCCTGATACTCTGAACCTTTTGAATACTCGTATTCTTGATATTAAGGCTGATGATTCTGTTGTTGATTTTGGAACAGGCTTTGCTTCTTTTCCTATTTATGTTGCAAATAATTATAAATATAAAAAGCTGGAAGGAATTGAAATTGACTCTAAGACCAGACTTTATGCCAGTCTGCTTGCTTATCTGTCTGGTTTTGATATTACCATTACACTTGGAGATGTTCTTAAGCTTTCGGATGCTGAGAAATACAACAAGATTCATGCTTTTCCGGATTTGAATTCTGAGACTGTAAATCCTTTCCTCGACAAGATATGTGAACTTCTTTCAGATGATGGTCGCGCTGTTGTTTTTCTTGCTCAGGGCTTTTTGTTTAATGAGGTTCGCGGTCATAAAGAGGAAAGACAGAAGCTTATTGATGGCGGCTTCCTTGAGGCTGTGATTGAGCTTCCAGTTGGTGTACTGCAGCCTTTTGCTGGGGTGAATACATGTCTCCTTGTTTTGTCTAAGAATAACAAGTCGCTGCGTATGGTTGATGCGAGTGACTTCCATGAGAAGACCCGCCGTGGTGTCAGCTCTCTTACAGCTGAGGCTGCTGAAGAAATTGTTAAGTTCATGAGGCAGGATAGTGATAAATCCAGAACTCTTGATTATGAAGTAATCAAGGCTAATGATTATTACTTGGGATCAAGGTTGTATTTCCTTGAAGAAAAGATTTCTTTGCCTGGGGCTGATAATTATGTAAAGCTGAGTGACTTGCTTGAAGACAAGTTTATGCGAGGTGCTCAGATAAAGGCTTCTGAGCTGGAGAAGCTTGAAAGCGAAGAGGATACTGGTATCTTTTATGCTTCTGCTAAGGATATTCAGGACAATCAGCTCTCTAAGGAGCTTAAGCATCTTAAGTCTCTGGATGACAATCTGGAAGGGATTGTTCTTAAGGAAGAGGATATTCTGCTGGTAATGGCAATTACTGGTTCCTTAAAAGTTGCCTGTATTGAAAAGCTTGAGGGACGCAAAATCATTCCTGCCAGCAATATTTACATTATCCGTCTGGACAGATCTAAGATTCTGCCAACCTACTTTAAGATGCTGTTGGAGACAGAGCAGGCTATGAAGAACTTTGATGCCTTTTCTTCAGGTATGGGCATTCGTTCTATAAGTGTGGAATATCTGAACAAGCTTCAGATTCCTCTGCCACCGCTTGAGATGCAGAATAAAATGGTTACTAAATATAAACAGATAGAGGATGAGAGCGGGCAGTTGAAAGAACGGCTCGCGGCTCTGGCCAAGGAAAAGGGTGAAATAATAACCTCACTCTTTTAGTTTGAAAAAATAAAAAAAGAAGTCGATTTTTCTCTCAATAGTTTTTGCGTTGCCATACGGCAAGGCTAGGGGAGTCGTCGTCTCTTCACTAAATCGCAATAGCCCGAAAGGCTCACAGGAGGATGGTATGAAAATGAAAGATGTATTTAGAGACAATTTTTCAGAATTACAGGAATTCGATCTTCAGGATGTAGTCTCAGAAAACGTAAAGCGCTGCGTGGCTCAATCCGGCTACACGGCAGAAGAAATCAGCTATCGCGCCAATCTCTCAGTGGCAACAATCAATCGCCTCAAGGCCGGCCAGAATCTTTCTATCCAAGGCATCTGTGCCCTGGCCGAAGCATTGGGTAAGGACTGGAGAGTATTCTTTGCGTAGGGGGTAATTTATGATTAAGTTTTTGATTGGTGTATTCATTTTATTGTTTGTAATTCCATCCGTGATTTTTTCAATCTGGGCACATTTTGAAGAAAAGAAAGCTGCAAAAAATCGAAAGCCTCCACGTCCTTTGACTCATGCCCAGATGATGGCTTTGCTGGAGCCAGATGGCATAGCTGCAACAGCTGCAGAAGAAGAGCCCGCAGCAGCCCAGCCTGCTTCAAGGCCGGCTGAACCTCCCGAAGAACAGCCTGTGATCATACAGAATGCCCCTCACGAGGTTCAAACAATCGTTATGAAAAGAGAGATTTATTATTAAGGTTTAGGAGCTGATGTATGAAAAAAGACAATGATAAAAATATGATACTTATGCATATAGCTTCCCTTGTTGCCAAATTTAGTTTATGCGAGATTGAACTTTTCTGTTTGTGTGCCGGAACCCCAGAACTCGAAAAGGCTTGTCATAAATTTTCGGATGCTCATAAAAATTTAAATTATGCTATTCAAAATATTTTGAAGAATAAAAATACTAAAAGCTTATTACTGCATCGAGATGCCAAAATCTATCTGGATAAGCTTGATGATTTTTATTGTTCAGCAGCAGTAAAAGATGAAAGACTAAAGTCAGTAATAAAAGATTTACAGGAAGTTATCCGGGAATTGATTTCTTAAGGTTAAATCCTTGAAAAAGAGGTTATCTATGACAGATGAAAAATATAATAGATTAATACAGGCGGCCGTGCCCTCGAAGGATGTGCGCGAGTATTGCGAGAAAATTGGCCAGACCTTTGCTCCCTATGAACTGGCAACTTTGATTTGTCAGAATACATTATTGGGCTATTCTCAGAAGGATGCTTTACTTGCAGAATTAGTTCCCGAGTTGAGGGCAGAACCTGATTCAATAGCAAAGACCATCAGCGGAGTATATAAAAATCATTATTCAAATTCTGAAGTTGCAGACGAGATAGAAGCGTATATTGATATGGAAAATAAGATGAAAGATTATCTTTTGAATGATTTTCCTGGATATGTTTATGAGCTTGAGTACGAGGAAACAGGGGCGTATCGGGATTTCTATAATTGCGGTGTATTTTCTTCTATTAATAAGGTCTATGAAACAATGGAAAAAGAAATCCAAGACTTCAAGGAACTCAATGCTGAAATCCTTTCCTTCAGATTAAGAAAATATAAACTCGATGATAGAGAGAATTATGTAAATGGTAAGTTTGTGCCAGAGAAGGACAATCCAGATAAGTTTGAGCTTAATTATCTTGATTCTTCATTTATGGGACATGAGTACTGCTTCAATCATCGTGACGGCTTTGATAATCTTCTGGTTTTGATTCCACATCCTTTCCGCAATGGAGATATAATCCGCAGAATCGATGATGGTTTGATGGGCGTTGTTTGCAATATCCAAAATGACGAGGTTTTCTTTGAATCCCTTCAGGTCCGTGAAAAGCGGGGAGGGGACATCACAGATGTTGGAATCCCTGCTGATTATCTGGAGGATGAGACCTTTACTTATGAACATCTTGCCTTCTTCCCGACCTTGTGTGAGAAGGTAGATATTGCTTCCTGCAAAGACAGCGATCCTAAAATTCCTCTGCTAGAAGCCTGTGCTACAGTTATGAAAGGAAACGGTTCTTTCGAATATCTTTTCCACGAATGGAATAAGTATATAGATGAAAGAAGAATGGAATATCATAAACATCATTGCTAATTCTTTCTTTTTACCAGGAGGCAGCCCATGGAAAATGCAAAGGTAATTTGTGAGACAGATGCCGATATACTTTTAGAGTTTGTTCAGCTAAAAGATTCTGGATTTCTTTTTAAATATGAAAAAACTGAAAATGGTCTTACTCAGAATTATGTAAATTGTAATGGAAGTGTTTACGGACCTTTTGATTCTGTGTATTTAGAATCGAATCATACAGACGAAGGAGAATGGACTGCGTATGAAGGAGAGTTTGAGTTAAAGTTTGAGCATAATGGGAAAGCCTGTAAAAAAGAAAAGATGGAGAAAATCGAAGGTGGGAAAAAAGGTGGAAATGAAGTTCTTTCTCAGGATGAAATAGATCAGCTTCTTACTGCAATTGCAGAAGGAGAGGCTAATGCCCCAGAAGAAGAATATTATGAGAAAACACATGTATTAAGATTGAACCGAAAGCATCAGGAATTTTTTGTTACAGATAAAAAGAAATATGGGCCTTATTACGCTATAGAAAATGCACAGTATAAAAATGAAGAAAACTTTCAGTTTATATGTCATAAAAGAAAGGACTTTAAAAACTGGTATTATAATTTTAATGGCAAAGAAATAGGGCCTTTTCAGGGGAGCCATTTGAACTGCTATTATGATGCACAAAACCGGGCTATAGTAGATAATCTTGGGAATTATAATTTCATTTTGGTAGATGGTAAAAAGGTAAAATGCTTTAGTGGAAAATATCATTATTGTAATATTTATGAAGAAAATGGGCATAAAATAGTAGTAGGAAGTGATTCCAACGATCAGCTACATTTTAAGCGTGATGGTATATTGCAGGATTTTGAAGTTCGTTCAGTATGTGGCTTGGATTCTGGTGATGTAGTATATTGCAGAAAGCTGGCTGATAGAGAAGTCTGGTTTTATAATGATCAGCAGATTTCAATTCCAGTAAACGGATATGATTCCACGATTTATGAAACACTACTTTCTTATAAAAGAAATGGCATTCATTATTTCTCACTTAGAAATTCAGAATACAACGGCATGTTGATTGATGAATTCGACATAGGATTCGTTTATCTGGAAAATCTCGCAATCCGTTTCTTACCCTGGGATATACTAACTTTTCATCGCGTATTAGAAGAATCAATATCGAACGAAAGATATAAAAGATATCGCGAAGGTAATTATCTTTCCCTCTACAACACAAATCGCCTTGCCGGCAGAGATTAATTCAGGAGGCACATTTATGACAAAGAGAGCAGAAAAAACAATATTAGCAGTTTTTGGTTATTGCGTAAAAGCTGCTCTGCTTGCCAGCAAGGAAGGCGTTCTTGCTTTGGAGGATCTCTGCCATTCGAGGGGGATTAATGAATCTGGAGAGATTCTCTTTAGCCGAAAAACAGATATATTCTTAGCTACGATGCTCAGGATTATTGTAGATGGCTGTTACACTCTGGAAGCGAATCAGAGTTGTTTAAACAAACTCAGCAAATACAGTAGTAAAAAAAACAAGCTGCTGTTGAAAGTTGCTTCAGTATGTATGGACGGTATCGCTAACGGCAAAGATATAAAAGATACTATTGTGGGCATCTCTCCTCATATTGGAGTTGATAAACAAAGACCATTCTGGGATTTGTATTATGAATTAAAAGCACAGGATGAAAAAGACTTTGAATATAAACTTACTGAAGAGCAGAAGAAAAGAATTATCGAAACAAATGTTTTTTTCAGAATGAAGGAAGATGAATGTAATAGTCTTTTGAAGCAGAAAAATGAAAAACTTAGCGAACTCCATTCTCGGGTTCCGGAATTTAAAGAGCAGAAAGCTTGGGTAGGGCTTGTGTATAAGCCAAAAGGCCGCGATTATGACGAAGTAATGTATTCATGTTCAATTCCAGAAACCGATTCATATCGAGCCAAATGTTCAAGGGAAATCCACTTTATTGGCGAAATCCCGGTCTGCGCCTCAATGAATGAATTCTGGTATAGTTATCATAATTGTTCACGCAATATAAAGAAGTTCATGACTCTTACAGAAGATATCCCGAAAAATATTGAAAAATATTTGAGCATCAAGAGTACAATAAAACTGATGGATGAGGAGGGATGAGTCTCGTCTCCATCAAATTTTTATAACCAAATTCTTGACTTTTGCAATCTAAAGCACTACAGTTAAAGTGTTCGAAAGAACAGATGTCCCCTCACATCGCATGTCGTTCTGACGTGTTTTTTTAATCAATATATTTTTATTTATTCGAGTTTTTTTACATGGGAGTACTATGTATATATTCTGTTGTAAGAACGTTAAATTTTAATTGTTCTGCTTTACGCGGGAAAGGAGTATTTTAATGGGAAAGAAGAATGATACTACATTCGAATCTCGGAATCATCAGAACGTATGGTATGTACCTCTTAAGAAAGAGCCTCCAGAGGGAATGAAAGCTGGTCAGTCTGTTTTTTATAATGTAGGTGAGGCCTCAAGACCTTCTATTCATTCTCAGGTACCATCAAGGACTCCCAAAAAGCCTGACACTGGTATTTCTCGTTAAATAATATAAACATTGTTTATACAAAATGCTCAACACCTTAAAAGTAATTATTTAATTACTTTTAAGGTGTACAAAGCAGGGGAGTTGTGGTATTTTTATTGTAGGGTAGAAAAATGAATGCTAAGACCTTCTGGGATAAAATAAAACTAGCAATTTCTGAACAAGGAAAGACCTTTGTCTGGCTTTGTGATCAGGCCGGGGTTTCTGTTCAAATTATGAAAAATCGTATCTATAAAGAAAGAATTCCTGATGTTGAGGATACCCTTAAGCTTTTGTCGGTGCTTGGAACAACTGTTGAGGCCTTCTTTTATGGTGATAATCAGGATAATAAGGGTTTTAATAATACATTTGCCTCAAAAGCAGCTGAAGATGGCCTTTTTGAGGGCAAAAACTATGGTGATTCTATGATTCCGACTCTTTATGATGGTGATACAGTCTTTTATGATGATTACGGGTACCAGGAAGATGGCCTTTATGTGATTCAACTGGAAGGAAAAAGCCTTGTAAGGCGCATTCAGAATGACCTTGGGGGTGTAAAAATCCTGTCTGATAATCCTTCTTATGAGACTTTGTCTGTAAAAAAAGGTGCTCCAGAGCTTAAAATCATAGGCAAAATTCATCATGCAATACATCATGTGTATTTTTAGACAATAAAGTTCCCACGTAAAATATGACTTTTTAACGAAAAACTGCAGAATCTCCCACGTAAAATATGACTTTTTTATCCGGTTTTTATCCCGAATATACAGTTTTTGTCCGGAATTTGTTTTTGTATAGTGTTTTCAGTATTGAATAATCAATCGATTACTTTGCATAGAAATAGAGGCTGATTCCAGTTTGTCGGCTACAGGATTAGATTTGGAAGCAGGGGGTTGTATGACACTTTTTTCTGCTGAAATAATTCTGAAAATATGCTATATTTATGCGGCAGGGTAATTTATTAGCCTTAAAGTAGTGTAGAAAAGTTGTTAAACTGTCTACTAAAATATACTATATTTTAATAAGAAGGGAGGTTTTTCTATGAAAACAGCAATAGTTTATGCCAGCGTACACCATAAGAACACCGAAAAGCTTGTGAAAGCAATAGCAGAAAAGCATCCCGAAGTCGAGCTGATAGACGCTACAAAAACAATCCTTAAAGACTTGGCATCTTATGATCTGCTAGGCTTTGCATCCGGAATCTTCTACAGCAAGTTTCACAAGGCCTTGTTGAGCTTTATTACAGATAATCTTCCAGCGCATAAGAAAACTTTTGTAATCTACACCTGCGGTTCTGATCATTCTGCAGCTTATCTTAAGGATATCAAAGACCTGATTCAGTCTAAGGATTCTACACTTGTAGCTACATATTCATGTCTGGCCTATGATACCTTTGGCCCATTCAAGTTGATTGGCGGATTAAACAAAGGCCGCCCGAATGAAGATGATATCCAGAAGGCAGTAGACTTTTTTGAGCGTATTAGTAAATAAAACACTATATATAGTGTACAAGAAATAAGAGCACGTTATATATAGTGTCTATAATAGAGATTCTGTCTACCTGTCAGTTATTCTACCATTCTACATCTGCTAAATAACGTTTTAACAAGAATGCACAGAAATATGGGAAGGTATGAATATTGTTTTCAAATCCAACATTTCCATGGATCAATTTAATTCCAGTCGTAATATCAGGATATGAATCGCTCTTAATAAGCGTTGCGAGAGATTTAGCACGTCCATTTGTAGATTTTACTTCTACAGGTACCAGTGACTTTTTAGTTCGAACAAAGAAATCCTGTTCAAGGGTCGAATTGTCTTTTTTATAATAGAACAGTTCATATCCTTGCTTACAGAGAGCTTCTGCAATTACATTTTCGTATAAAGCACCTTTATAAACATTCATATTCTTATTGGCACGAAGATCTTCCTGGGCCTCTTCATCAAGATTAGCAACTAAAAGGCCTGTATCACGGAAATAAACCTTATATTTATCATCCTCATAGTTGCCTTTTAATGGTAAATCTGGAGTATGCAGACAATAACAGAGATTTACCATACCTGCATCCACCAGCCATTCTACACAGCCCCAATAATCTTTGAATTTTGCTCCACTCGCAACCTTTGAAATCTGGAATTTCTTATTCTCTTTTGCCAGCTGCACAGGAATATGATTGAATACATTCAAAACACGGGTCTTATCAATACCTTCCACGTATTTCTTGATATCTTCCTTATAATCTTCTATAAGTTCCTGTTGCAATTCAAGGCAGCCTTCAAAGGTTCCTTTTTCAATATAATTCAAAACAACCTTAGGCATACCACCTAAAATGCAGTAATCAAGAAAAAGATCGTTAAAAACATTAAAAGTAGTCTGATTAAAGGCTTCTCCAGACTTCATATGAGAAAGAAGTTCTTCTACAACATCATTTTCATAGCCTTTTGCCCACAAAAACTCCTCAAAATCTAGGGACTGCATAGAATATTCTGATTTGTAGCCTACACTATTGCTCTGAATCTTCTTATAGTTGATTCCAAGCATAGAACCGCTGCAGATAACATCAAATCTTCCATCTATACAAAAGGATTTTAAGCTTGTTGCAATCTCCGGAAAGTCCTGAATTTCATCAAAAAGAATGAGAGTCTTACCTTCTACAAACTTTTTGGATGGATCAATCCTGGAAATATTTTTGATTATAGAGGCAGCATCGAAGCCGTTTTCGCAGATGGTCATAAACTTTGTTTCAAGCGCAAAATTAATACTTACAAAGTTTTCATAAGTTTCTGCGAAATGCTCTATAGATTTTGTCTTTCCTATCTGACGAGCCCCTTTTACTATAAGAGGCTTTTTATCTTCAGACTCTTTCCATGAGATTAAAAAACTGTCTATCTTTCTTTTTAAGTACATACTTATATTATAGCACACTTTTCCTAAAACATGAGCGAATTTTTGCAATATTTCACTATTTTATGAGCGAATTATTCCCTGCAAAACACTATTTTATGAGGGAATAATTCCCACCCTGTCGCTGTTTTATGAGGAAATCACACTGCCGGACTCAGACTCCATTGTGTAACTCTGCTTTCCCATAACATAAGGTGCCTTAATATGCATAATCTCATGATTTGCTTTATTTGCAGGTGAACGATTGTAAATCTCCCAGGCATCATTTTCTTTATTTGCTGCAGACAAAGCCTGAATCAAACCAAAACCGTGCTCGTTTAATACAGTGTCAGAACCGGCCTTTCCCAGTGTCAGAGCCTCCCCTGCATCCTTGATTCCAAGTCCAGAATCTTCAATGGAGATGATGATTGCCTGATCAACATCATTTGTCTCTTCCAGAGTAATCTGAACCTTTTTGAGCTCTGTATTATTCCCAAGGATGTTCGAAATTGCATTGTCTACAAGCTCATTAATACTCTGCTCTGCGTTCTCGTAGTTACCGCCGAGCTCCTTCCAGATGTCATTTGAATCCGGCTGTGTGTTCAAATAATTTTTATTTTCCATAACTTCCTCCCTTTCTAAAAATGGGTAAATATGATATAATTTATACAAGAAGTGTGGGTAAATACACATCTTTACTTTAAATATATGTATATATGCCCACTTTGTCAAGAAAAATATGGGTATTTCCCTATATTTTTGAGGATTTTTTATGGAAAAAGACATGTTCTGGAAGAATGTTTTGATATTATTGAAAAATAAAAAGATTTCCCAGGAGAAAATGTGCGAGGATCTCGGCATGAGTATCTACACCCTTCGCAGCTCCATTTCCAAGCAGGTCTTACCAAGAGTCGATGTCGCAAAAACAATTGCAGACTATCTGGACTCCTCCGTCGATTTCCTCCTCACCGGTAAAGAATCAAACGAATACAAAGAACGCCTCGAAACCCTGAAAACAAAGATTGAGAATATCATTCAGGAAGAAGGAAAGTAATAAACATAATCTCCGCTTCCCCTCGCTTCAAACCCTATCATAAAATGATAGACTTTTAAAAAATCAGTGCTATACTTATGGTATGAGTAAGAAGCTATCTGAAGATGAAAAAGAAAGACGCAAAATCGAACGTCAGTTACGAAGTGATGAAAAGGCTGTACAGAATGAAATAAAGCCTCCTGTAGATAAATACGGCGCAAAAATTCTCCGTATCCTTCGGGAAGAAGCACCAGCGCATCCAGAAATCAAATATAATTCAACCTACTTTGAAGAGCGTTTTAATGTTGCAAACATCACGATTATGCGCGCAACTTCAAAGCTAAGAAAGAATCACTTGATCAAAGACAAACAGGTTCATGGAAGCTATGTAATTGACGAAAAATTCGAAGATTTTTATACACAGCATTATTCAGAAGAAATTCAGAAGAACCTGAATCTTATTGCAAGCCTGGGCGGAGTTTTGCAGCAGTTTAAGAATACTCCCCTTTTTGAAAATGTTGCCGATTTAATTTATCTGCTTCAGCCGGAAATTGCAAAGAATGACGATGTCTTTTCTTCTGGACGTGTAATTGTTTCTCCTCAGATGGAATATTCTATTGACCAGCGAAACTGGGATAGAGTTTACGAAGCCATTCAGAAAAATCATAAGCTCAGATTCAGATATACCAAGCCTTACACAAATAATGAAGCAAGACGTACTGTATGGCCTTATCAGTTGATTCTGGATAATGGTACAGTTTATCTTTTTGCTTACAGTGAATACGCAGACCTCGTGCTTTTATATGATTTGAATTACATGACTGAGGTTGTTGTCATGAATGAAGAGTTCAAGTTGCCTAAAGACTTTGATATAAACAATTACAGTGGCGGCGGAAGGCTTGGTGCATTTAAGGGCGAAAAAATCGAAAAGTTCAAAATTCGTTTTACAGGATATGCAAAGGATTGGATAAAGGAACACAAATGGGCCGATGATCAAACCTTCAAAGAAGAGGAAGATGCTACAATCGTATCATTTCAGTCCAGCCAGTTTGAAAGAGTTCTTGAGTTGCTTTTAAGCTGGGGGCGTCAGGCAGAACCTCTTGCCCCTGCCCGTCTCGTAAAGCGCTGGAAAGATGAAGTTCTTGCAATGGCAGAGCTGGTGAAAAAATCCTGAAGAAAAAACTCTAACCGCAGTATACTCTCCAGGCAGCAAGCTTCAAGGCTTCTTTATCAATCTGGTCCTCAGAAGTGTATTCGCTGATTCTTTGGATAATTGTATACGCAATTTTTACGGGAATCTGTGACGAAAGAGGATGCGAATTATAATAACGGATCTCTTCAGGAGAAATTGTTTCTTCATATGTCTCTACGCGAGGATGAAGATCTCCAATCAGAGGATCCACACCTCGTTTGGCTGCGAGGCGCTTCAACTTTAATTCTTTATTCAGGCTTTTATACTGTTCGATTAATATCGGGCTGATTCCACTACTGCCAGCCCCTACTCCACTTACCGCACCGACACTCATTCTAATCCTCCAGAACTGTATATGCTGCAGTGTAAGTTAGACAAGCTGTGATCATTGTACTAAGAGTTGTAGGAATTACTGCTGTAATACTTACAAGATTTAAGGCTTCAATGATAGATAGTTTATGAACAAAGATTCCAGTGAGGCTGCCACCAACCAGAACTACAATGTAAATATATGTAATTGCGTTTAAGTTTCCCTTCAGAAATAATGAGCTTCCTTCTAGGTTACTGTAGTAAATTTGATCTTCGGGTTTACGCTCTCTCTCCTTTTCAGCTTTACATATTTCCTTAACTCTTTTTCGAATAAAAATATTTGAAAGTACCAGAAGTGTTATAGAAATAATGATGGCGATAATAAAGAAATACCCCTTGCCAGATATTTTCTCCAAGTTGATTTTGCTTTTATAATTAAGGATTATACTCGTATAAGAAATTTGCAGACTCAGATTTATCAGAGTTAGAAATAATAAATATCGAGGCAGAGCTTGTATCTTCTCGTTAGAATTTCTGACTGTATTAAACAAGAGCATAGATAAGGCCCAGGAAAGCAGATACAATATATTTACCAACATTTCCGGGATTGGAATGAACAGTAAGACCATAGCCATTACTATGGCTATGGGAAGTATGTTTTGAACAATCTTCTTCAGCATATAAAACCTCCAGCTTTTTCAGAGTTTTCAATGCTGGTAATTGTATCTTAAAAGAATATCATCTAGTGATAGGGTTTGAAAAAAGTTTTACTTAAAGAGTAGGTCGTTTTCATGCCAAATATCCCGTAAGCCAGAGTATTCCCGTATCCGTCAATTCTAGCCTAAATTATTCTACCCATTCACCGCGCATTTTAAAAGGGGTAATCTCAATGTTCCAGGGAAGCAGTTTATTCCAGTCTTCGGCGGTTTGAGCGTAAGGAGCCTTTTCA
>JAHAZA010000002.1 GCA_018385415.1 Treponema sp.
ATTTTTTTTAACGCCTTGCTATTTATCACCAGCCACCAGCGGCCTTACTCAGGAGGCAAATATGTTTTTTGATTATCTCTTAAATACTTATGGTACTAATGAACCAATTTTTGTCTCTGACATTACACATGATGGAATGACGCAGAATAATATCCGCCAGCAGATTATGAACTATGCTGCAACCGGTAAGCTTAAGCGATATGACACAGGAATCTACTATATTCCGAAAGACAGCATTTTCAAAACTGCACCATCATTATCACAGAATTCTGTAATCGAAAAAAAATACCTTTATTCAGGAACGGAACGCTGTGGTTATATTAGCGGAATCAATTTTGCAAATAGAATCGGTCTTACAACTCAGGTTCCTGCAAGCTGTGAAGTCGTTACAAATAAAGCCTCAAAGGATTACAGGGAAGCAACTCTTGCATCTGAAAAAATCATAATCAGAAAACCTCGAGTAATGATTGATGAATCAAACTACAAAACCCTGCAGTTTCTGGATCTCTTAAAAGACGTAGATTTGTACTCAGAACTGGAAGGAAAAGAATTGAACAATAAGATTAAAACATATATGGAAAAGTCAGGATTACAGTTTCAACAGCTGGAACAATATCTTTCTCTATATCCCGACAAGATTTTTCGCAATATGTATAAGGTAGGAGTACTCAATGGAATTTCTGCATAACGATAAAGAAACATTTTCTCAGGCAATAAATCTTGTAACAAACAAAAATGGCATTAGACCTGAAATTGTTGAAAAAGAACTATTGATATTGACAATAAAATGTGTTATATTGGTATTAGGTAATACCGATTATAAAAGGGAGATAAGTTGAATAACATTATCGCTGCTCAACTATTCATACATAAGCTAAAACCTCTTCTTGAGCAGAATAAAGTAGTTTTTGATCCGCGTAATCAAAAAAACTAGAATCTACATCAAATTGAAAATCTGGACTGATGCTAATGGAGATTCAGGTGTAGTTATGTCCTTTCATGAGGAGGGTGACTATGATTAAGATGTCTTGTCCTTATTGTGAAGCTGTTCATGATGTAAAAGAAATTAGAACGGAAGAAAAAATTACTTTTAAAGAAAAACTTGTCTCTTATACAGCAATTCAGTATGAATGCTGTAACTGTCACGAATCTTTTGAAACTGCTGAGATGATGGATGCAAATCTTCTTGCCATTAGAGAAGCATACGAAGAGCAGTATGAATCTATTAAACCTGAAAAAATTATTGCTATTCGAGAAAAATATAACGCAAGCCAGAAGGCATTTAGTTTGATTCTTGGTATGGGAGAATTAACTATCAACTCTTATGAACAGGGAAAATCTGTACCTAATTCGTCAAACAAGTTAATTCTCCAGCTTGCTGATAATCCTCTTATTTTTTTTGAGATGTATGAAAAGAATAAAAATAAGATTGGAGCAATTCAGAGAGAACGAATTGAATCTTCACTTGCATATATAAATTGCAAAAGATGGGGTGGCTTGGAAAATCTCTATACACGTCTATCTGAATCTGAAAGAGAAGTACTTGAAAGCAAAACATATATTGTTGATGGTTCTGTAGGCCAGATTGTTGTAGATATGGTAAAGGCAGAAATGAATAAATCCAGTTTTGCAATTGATTAGGAAATCCTCCTGAGAAGGCAAATTTTCAAATCAACTGGAAAATGATTTATCCTAAAGACGAATCGTTTAAAGTTGAAAACAATGTTCTTCAACTTTGCCAAGTATATTGGCTAAATAATAATTCTTGCCAGATTTTAGTAATCGCAATTCGTGTATTGTTCATGTATCTCATTTAATGAAGTTCTGTAGTAATCTATTACAATATTCTTTTCTTTACACCAGGCTTTTATTAATTCATATTCTTTATAGGTCATCTTTTGATATGTCCAGGGTTTTGGAAGTGTTACTTCTACCAGCGTAAAAAAGTTATCTCCTTCAAATTGGGGAAGTTCAAAAAGGAATTTATATTTATTTCCTTTCATTACATAAATCTGAGTCGTCCATTTATCTATAACTTCTATATCTATCATCTGATTTTTAGGACTAAATTTTTTCTTGTTCAGAGTGTAAATCATACCAACTTTTTTCGGCAGAAGAAATCTGTACCCATCTTTTTTCCATTCAAGGTTTAATTCTTCCTGTGTATATGGTATTAATTCCTTTTTGGAAGGGAACTCCCAAATATCACAATCTTTTGTAAACTCTTCTATAATAAAGTTAAAGGTTTTCTTTGAAAAACCTTTTTGCCGCAGTTTTGGTATAGCAACATCATTTATAAAATCTTTTGAGAAGTCTTTTATTACATTAATGATTGCTTCAAAGGCATATACCTTTTTGTATTTTTTTAGGAATGAGTTTTCACAAATTTTTATCTTTCGAGGGTGTTTAAGAAAATCTTCGATCAAATATCCTGTAGTAGTTTCGCTACAATTCTGCAGAAGGAATCTTATTTGCTCATACAACCAGGGAGTTCTGATAAAAGAGAAACAAGTTTGAATATGTCCGTTCTCTCTGTAATAATTTGGAGTATATTTGTATATTTTATCATCTCTAACTTCTTTATCTGTATAATCTGCAAACATTCCTTCTGAATAAACCGACTGGGCAAAATATCTTTTCTTATCAGCGTTCATTATCCGGTCAATAGCTTCCAAGCTACGAAATCCATATACCCATAATCCCAGGAATTCTGCAAACTCATTAAAGCCTGCGTAGTAATAGCTCTGAAAAGTAGAATTATTTTTAAGACCACACAACAATAAAATATCGCCAGCAAAATCTTTACTATCTTTGAGCTTTTGAACCCCCTCTTTTGGAGCAAAACATGGAACACTGTTAAAGTCTTGCTCTATAGAGTCTGATTCAATTCTATTAAATAATTCAAGAAAATCTTCTTTGTTCTTAAAATATTGTTTCTTTCCAAACATAGCAGGCCTCTCAATCATCTGGCATTTCCGGAAATACGATTAATACCCAAAATGAATTCATGGTAATCTCCGGTTGTTTTTCTAAAAACAATTATAACAAAGAAGGTCTAGCAAACAGTGATAGAGGGAGAAGTTTTTTCAATCTTTTCTACTGTATTTAAGAGTTTTTCATGTATTCTTGAATAAATTCTGTTTGCCACTGAGAAGAGTTTCCGAGACCTGGGTGGTATCCATTTACAAGAATTTTATTTGTATTGCGATATTTTGAGATGAATATTCTGTATTTATTTCCACCATCAGAAGTGTACTCATATTTTGTTTCATTTACATTAAAACCTGTTTGCCAGGGAATATCCGGCTCAATCGGATTAATTATTGAAGCTTCCCAAGTATTACCGTAGAATACAATATCAGGTTTAATTTCCTGTAATTGAGCTTTTACAACAGGTTCCCAGGCTGCAACTCTTTCGTAATAGGCTTTATCCATTTTAGTTGTAGTTTTCCAGGGAGTTTTACTTAGATTAATCCAGGCAACACAAGAAAGCCCTTCAACAACCTGCTGATACGAAAGATTTTCTGTGTATTTTGTTTTGTTTTTTAGTGCATAAGCAATAGCAGAAACTTTAAGCCAAGTTTTATTCAAGTCATGGTAATAATGATATTTCAAATCTCGAATAATATCGAAGAAGTCGTAATCACAATCCTTTGGGGTTTGCGTTTCTTCATCCCATTCTGCGTATGGTTCTTTTAGGATGAAAGCTATTTTTAACGATGATTTTTCAAACGCAGAGGGAAATAGAATACCGTCTCTCATGCAGCTGGAAAGAAGGGGATATTTTTGGAGTTCAGAAAATTCAATATTTGAGAAAATCTTTTCAATTTGTTTCATAATATGTAATTATAATTAATAATAAATATTTATGCATTATCTGTTATTTCTGATTCTTTTTCCGTAGAGTTTTCTTGAACTTCAGAATTTTCGTTATCCTCTATTGTTTTCCATTCATTGGCAAAAGTAGGTACTCCAACTTTTTTGATAGAAGCAGGGAGTTTCACATTCTGCAACTGTTTACAATCAGAGAAAACATAATTACCGATTGAAGTAACAGATTCTAGAATAATCAATGAAAATACAATAAAAGAAGAGGTTTGTCCCAAAAGTAATGAG
>JAHAZA010000082.1 GCA_018385415.1 Treponema sp.
CGACTGGAACAGATTTGCCTTCGTGACATGCCACTTTCAATTAGCTCAAGAATGAGCTTCGGATTGATTTTGGCCATAAGCAGGCCTCCTTAAAATAAGATTGGAACTTTTATCAAGTTCATAAAAATCTTACTTAAGGTGTTATATTTTTGAAATATTTAATTGGTGCTCTTATTGATATTGGTGGTGCTCAGATGAATATTGATGGTTCATTTTCTGTGAAATAATCAAATTGTTGCCCGGGCCTGGAACAGAGCAATTGACGAAGTTTTTCCACAGGTGCCACATGTTACGGCTGATATTTTAAAAGGTCAGTTCGGAAAGACAATGTATGTAATCGGCAATAATCTTTTTCTGCCATCGGGCCGGCAGACCGCAGCCTTCTTCTTGATAAATGCTGCCAGTGCGAGCAGAAGGCCATAGAAGAAAATCAGAAGGATATTGCATATAGGGGAGTGGTTGCCACAATCAAAAAACTTGCTGAAAAGCTTCCTCTGTTTATTGTGAGCAATTGCCAGAGTGGCTACATTGAGCTTGTGATGAGGAAGAATGGAATAGAGTCCTGCATCAAAGATTTTACCTGCTTCGGCGACAACGGAAACACAAAGGATAAAACATATCACTTATTGTAAAACGTAATTCCCTGCAAAAGCCTGTCTACGTTGGCGACACTCAGGGCGATTTTGAAGCCTGCCAGAAAGCCGGAGTTCCCTTTATCTGGGCAGCCTACGGATTTGGCAAGCCGGAGACTGAAAATTATTTTGCATAAATTGAAAGCTTCTGCGAGATTGAGGAATTGATAATGGAATATAAATAAGAATAAAAATAAGGAAGCCGTAAATTACCCCTTTATTTCGAGAAAGGCTTCTTCCGGTACTTCAAGCCACTGGATAATCTGATCTGAGACCCTTTCAATTTTCTGCCTGGAATTTTTACCGCGGATAGAACATTCCCAGACAAGGCAAACCCGCCAGCACTGGTTCTTATAATAGCTGATGGTGGCGGCATCTCGCTCCTTGTTGCGGGTGAACTTCTTTTGCCAGAAAGCCTGATTTGACCGCGGAAAGCGGAAATACCGGCAGGCTTCGCCACTTTTCCGGTTGCTGACATTCGTTGCATCCGTGCCGCCCGCAAGGTTGGAAGCTGTTGAATCCTGCTGAGGAGTCCAGCCGTGGGCGTGCCAGAAGCATCCGTTAATAAAAATTACGGCGTAATAGCGTGGAAAAATCAGGTCTGGCTTACCGGGGTAACGCTTGTCGCAAATCCTGTAACGAAATCCAGCCTTCCACAGAGCCGAGCGAATATGCTTTTCGGGCTTAGTGTCCCTGGAACGGATGCGAGACATATTCAGATGACGAGATTCAGGAGTAAGCGTGTCCATAATTCACAGAATATTATGAAAGTTTTTCGGAGTATTGGGAAGAGGGGGAGTTTGCCGCTTTGTTAAAAGTTCCCTCATAAAAGTGCCACATTCTCTGTAAGTTCGCTCATATAAGTGTGAAATTAACTGCGACGATATTCCCGAAATCAGGAATTCTTTTTTATGGTTTTGATACGGACCTGTTTCGGTGTGGTTCAAATGCCTAGTCTGGAAAACAGGTATAACTTGTTTTAAAACATAGAGAGTTTTAAAGAAACTGTCAAACGAACTCCACTTTTTTTTTAAATTGTGATATAATTAACTGCTGTTATATTGGGATAATTGTTTTTTGGGAGGAAAATCTTGCGCGCAATAGACTTCTTCTGCGGTGGCGGAGGCATGACAAATGGACTCATTCAAGCAGGGATAAATGTCATTGCAGGGGTGGATTTGGATCCAGAAGCAAAAGAGACGTATGAGATAAACAACCATGGTGCAACGTTTGTAAATGCAGACTTAAATAGACTGCATACTGATTATTTCGAAAAGAAAATGGGTATTGAGCGCTTTGATGATGATATGATTTTTGTTGGATGCAGCCCGTGTCAGTTTTACAGTATTATCCGTTCATCTAAAGAAAAATCAATAAAAACGAAGGATTTGTTGTTACGTTTCCGACGGTTTGTAGACTATTATAGACCAGGATATCTACTTATAGAGAATGTCCCAGGAATTTTAACAAACAAAGATTCTGCATGGAAAGAGTTTTTACCATTTCTGGAAGAAGCTGGCTACAACAATGTACAACTAGAAAATTGTAAATATGAAGTTATAAATATGAAAGATTATGGGATAGGGCAGAATCGGAAACGTTTTTCTTTAATTGCTACAAGATTAGAAAGACCAGTGCATCTTCCAGTAAAAGATGATAATGAACTGTGTGTTCAAGATATAATTGGCGATGAAAATCTTTTCCCTAGAATTGAGGCAGGCACAAGAGATAATAATAAATTGCGTTTTCATTCTGCACGTTCTCTTTCTGATGTAAATATGCGTCGTATTCAGCGAGTTCATCATGATGGTGGAACACGGATGGATTTTAAGGATGACCCTGACTTACAGCTTAAGTGTTATGAAGGAAAAGATAATAGTTTCCGTGATGTTTATGGACGAATGTTTTGGAGAAGACCATCTCCAACTATAACAACAAAGTTTTTAAGTATTTCAAATGGCCGTTTTGGACACCCTGAACAAGATAGAGGAATATCAATTCGAGAAGGTGCAGCACTACAGTCATTTCCGTATGATTATCGTTTTGAGACTGATAGTATTACAACAGCTGCTAGGTTGATAGGAAATGCTGTTCCACCAGAGTATGGACGAAGATTAGGACAAACAATTTTGGAGATAAACAGGTAATAAGATATGGAGAAGCAATTAGAAAAAATACCAGTTTCTATTCATCCACGGGCTTTTGCTGCGTTTGGCGATGAACTTGTTACAAATGATAATATTGTGCTCACCGAACTTGTAAAGAATTGCTATGACGCCTTTGCTCTTAATGTATATATAACTTTAGTAACAGATGGAAAAAAACAATATCTTGAAATTTCAGATGATGGTCTTGGAATGTCTGTAGATACTGTAAAGAAAGTATATGCAACTATTGCGACACCATTTAAAGAAGATTCTCCTGTTGCCACAAGAGTAATTGATGGCATAAAACACGAACGGCGCGTATCTGGAAATAAAGGTGTAGGACGATTTTCAATTGCAAAACTGGGAAAAAACATTTCGTTGTTCACAAAGACTTCCGAAATGAGTTCTTGTATCTTGGTTAAAATGGATTGGGATTCCTTACGATATGCTGATTCTATGAAAAACTGTTCAATTTCGTTGGATGTTACACCTGATGAAAATCCATTAGAAAATAAAGATTCTGGAACTGTTATCCGCATTGAAGGTCTAAGAATTCACTGGACAGCTGAGAAATTTTTAGAGCTAAAAGACGAATTATCACGTTTACTTAATCCATTTAAAGAGACTGAAAATTTTTCTATTCATCTTGTATTAAAAGAAAATGGTAAACTATTCGATGAAGATTACAAAATACAATTGAATCCATTTATTAATAATCCTGTATATTCCATTAGTGGTGGTGTAAATCAAAATGGTGAAATTTCTTGGGCATATATAAATAATTCAGCTGGAAAAAAACATATTGAAAATGGAAAGTTAAAATGGGCACAGCAGAATTATGAAAAGATCCTTGAGCAAACAGAAGAGCTTCCTGAATATCAGTGTGGAAGTTTTTCTTTTGAAATACGGGCTTGGGATTTGGATTCTGATAGTATTAAGACTGTCTCTGACACATTTAACATAAAACGTTCTGATATTCGTAAGACTATTTCAAAATTTAAAGGTTTGTCTGTTTATCGTGATAATATTCTCGTATTGCCAAAATCTGACGCTACAAAAGATTGGTTGGGACTTGATGCAAAGCGTATTAGTAAAATAGGAGAGCGCATAAGTACAAGCCAGATTGTAGGAATGGTTAATATTTCTTCTGTAGAGAATCCTGGTCTTAGAGATACCACAGACCGTGAAAGTATGGCCGATACTCCAGAATACAAGCAGTTCACACTTGCCTTGTCAGCAATAATGGGAATCTTACAAGATGAGCGTTTAAAAGATAGGTTGAGTAAACAGAAAGCAATACCATTGAATCAGTTGTTAGATAATTCGGCTTCGAAAAAACTTGTCGATGATGTGGAGTCAGCCTTAAAAAATAATTCAGATTCAAAAGATATTTTAGGAATTGTTCAAAAATATCACTCTGAAAATACAAAAAAAATAGAAGATTTAACAGCACGCTTGACTTATTATGCTCAAACAGCTTCTCTTGGTTCTGTTGCAATTGTCCTAATGCACGAATTTCTGACAGGAATGACTTCCGTAAAACGTTTCTTAAATAAAGTGAAAACATATTTTTCTACATTTGATAAACGAACACTTGATTATTATGAAGATGCTGATGATGGGCATAAAAGATTGACAGAGTTAGTGAACAGTTTTTCACCTCTCTGCATGAAGGACTTGCATAAAAAGAATTTTAGTTGTGATTTGTATGAAAGTGCTGTAAAAGCAACAAATCTAATCAAAGCAAAAAAAATCAGTAAAAACATAGACTTCGATATTGATTTGCCAGAAAAAATAACTGTTGCTGTTTCTGAAGGAGAGTTGCAAACTGTTTTTATAAACTTATTTGACAATGCTTGTTATTGGATAAATAACTCTGGAAATACTGAAAAAAAGATTTTTGTTTCTGTGGAAGAAAAAAGTTTAGAAAAATTATCTGTTGTTGTTAGTGATACAGGAGCTGGAGTTTTACCAGAAAATGCAGAAAAAATTTTTCTTCCTGGCATTACCTCAAAAGTTAATGGCTTGGGAATGGGATTAGTCATTGTTACTGAGTTATTAAGTTACTATAAGTGTAAAATAGGTTTGCGTTATCCTAGCGATACAGCAGGAGCAACTTTTGTTTTTGATTTACCAATATTGCAAGGAGAAAACTAAAAATGAAGCTTTTAATCATTGAAGATGATCCAACTGCGGTAAAAGGAATAAAAGATAACTTTGAAGATATCGGCTGGAGTGTACTTAATTCGGATTTTGAAAGAGCTTTGGAAAACATTCGTAAGGAACAACCAGATATTATTGTCATGGACTGGATGGAAGACTTGGATGACAATAAAGACCGGGGAAGGGCAATATTTAATGAAACTCATAATCTTCCAATTATTATTTATTCTGGTATAGCTTCTGCCTTGGAGGTCGATGAAATTGAAAATAATCCATTTATTGAAAAGATTCCAAAAGGTGATGAGCAGGATGTAATATCTAAAATAAATGAATGGGAAAAATATATAAAAGTTGTATCTGAAATAAAAAATCAATTTGATGAAGCAGTATCGTATATGATGGCTTCATTAAAGCCTGTTATTGCTTTGAGCACTTATCCAGGTGAAAATGTTATAAAGTATATGCTTAACAGACAGGCTTCTGAGTTTTTTGGTTCAAAGATAGTTGATGATGAGACAAATCCTACATGGACACAATATTTATACCCGCCATCATCAAAAACATTACTTGTTGCAGATATCTTAAAAAGTAGAATAGAGGATAAATATTTTGTTCTTTTAACCCCTAGTTGTGATATGGCAAGGGCTAGTGGCGACACAAATGTTTTGCTTGCGACTTGTACCGATGCTTATAAATTTCATGATTATGGGCAACTCCAAAATTTTGATCTTTCTAGCTCAAAAGGCACTCAAAAAATAGAGACCGTTTCGAAAATGTTGTCGTATGGTTATAACTCTTACCGTATTTCATTACCAGAATTACCAAATGTATTTCCTTATCTGACGGTAAACTTGAAAGATTTACATTTTGTAAAATTATCAACTATTGCGGTAAATACAAAAAATATTGATTCAAGTAAACATGAATATGTAAGAATTGCATCAATAAATAGTCCGTATAGAGAACAAATTGTATGGGCACACATGGTAAACTCTTGTCGTCCAGGAGTTCCTGATAGAGATTATAAAAAATGGGCGGAGAATATATTAAAATGAATCTGTATGCGTTCTTTATGGTAGGTGATATAAAATGATTTTTCGTTTAGGTGAACTTTTCTGTGGACCGGGTGGAATTGCCAGGGGTGCTACAACTGCAAATATAAACAATCCCGAATGGGGAATTTCTCATCAGTGGGCAAATGATTATGATGCTGACACTTGTAAAACATACACTAGAAATATCTGCCCAGATAGACCTGAGTCCGTAATTTGTGGTGATATTCGTGAATTGGATTTTAATAAGCTTTATCAGATTGGCGATATTGATGCTCTTGCCTTCGGTTTCCCTTGTAATGATTTTAGTATTGTTGGAGAGCAACTTGGTTTCGATGGAAAATTCGGGCCACTCTATTCTTTTGGTGTAAAAGTTTTACAGGATAAGCAACCTCAATGGTTCTTGGCTGAAAATGTTGGTGGTTTGCAAAGTGCAAATGAAGGACGAGCCATGCAAGTGATTTTTGACGCAATGCGAAATGCCGGTTATCGTTTGTATCCGAATCTTTATAAGTTTGAAGAATACGGAGTACCGCAAGCTAGGCACCGAATTATTATAGTTGGAATAAAAAATGATTTGCCGTATGAATTTCAGATACCTTCAACTGTACCTTATATAAATGCTGATGTTTCTTGTCGCAATGCAATTGAAAATCCGCCAATTCCAGAGAATGCTTCGAACAATGAGCGAACAACACAATCAGCTTTAGTTGTTGAACGATTAAGTCATATTTTACCAGGGCAGAACGCATTTAATGCAGACCTGCCAGAACATTTAAAATTAAATGTCAAAGGTGCAAAAATGAGTCAAATTTATAAGAGACTGGATCCTACTTTGCCATCTTATACCATTACTGGTTCTGGTGGTGGTGGAACACATGTATACCATTGGACTGAACCACGGGCTTTGACAAATCGCGAAAGAGCTAGATTACAAACATTTCCTGATGATTATGTTTTTGAGGGGTCAAAAGAATCTGTAAGAAAGCAAATCGGAATGGCAGTTCCTTGTGCAGGAGCGAAAATTATATTTGAAGCAATTCTAAAAACTTTTGCTGGAATTTCATACGAATCAATGCCTGCAAATATAGAGGAGTGATAATTATGTATACAGAAAATTTGGAGAATTCAATTTTGCTAAAACCAGCCAAAGAATTAGGTTGTACATCCTTGAAGATTATTACTGGATATACAGATATTGAATGTATATATAGACACCTAATTAATTTATCAGAT
>JAHAZA010000089.1 GCA_018385415.1 Treponema sp.
TTCTTTTAGTGACTGACTATATGTGTTTGATTCAGGAAGCCTTTCCTGCAATCCGCTTTGAATGACGATTCAGTTTTTGCTTTTTTATTTTGAATCTGAACTTCATTCTTCTCCCAAAAGAAAGCTGACTTAAAAAAGACAGCCTTGGGATATTATTTTTTTATGAAATACTATTGACTAACTGGGGCCTTATATGTGTTAGGTGTTATTTTACCTTCGATATTAAATTCTATTGTAAAAAATTATACAATATTTATTATGGAACACTCTACTTTAATTTGACCTTTTGATTGCAGGTTTTCCATGTCAGACATTTTCTGTGATGGGAAGAAAAGCTGGTTTTGACGCTTCTCGCGGACAAATCATTTTTCATTTGGCTAGAATTTTAAAGGATGCACAACCAAAATGTTTTATTCTAAAAAATGTTAAGAACGTTGCCCAACATTTCGCTCTCAATGAGATGAGTCTTATATGTTCGCGAGGGCAAATTTTATCAATTAACAGGCTATGAAGCACTTTTATTACAAAGTTTTCCTAAAGAATATGCCGATAAAGTAAAAGAAACTGTTTTTGATAGGCATTTGCTGATTCAGGCTGGAAATGCAATAACTGTAAATGTTATAAATAAATTAGGAAACAGTTTGAAAGAATTTTATAAGGAAGCATAAAATGGAGAATTGGCAGATTTGTGAAGCAGAATGCTTGCAATACCTCAAAAAGAATTTTTCAGATTCTAGGTATGATTTTGAAGCAGAAGGAGGTTCTGATTCGACAAAATCAGATATTTTACTTACAAAGAGTGGCATTGCAATTTTCTACATTGAATCAAAAATGAAACAGGCTCAATGCGGTCAGTTTGTTGCCTTTCCAAATACTGATACAAATTCTTTTGAGTATTCTAAAGGAAATGCATATTCCGAAAACATTCAAACGTCTTTTATTCTTGATAAAATGGCTGAGGATTTTGACAAATACAAAAATCCAGACACAGATGGAATAGAGTTATTAATAGATAAAAGATGTTTTTACTCTTGGATTTGTGAATTCTATAAAAGTAAAGGCGTAAAATACTTTATAATTGAAAAAGAAGTTGGCTCTAAAAATTTAAGCCAGAATAATTTTATAATTTTTCCAATAGAACATTTTCATAAATACTTCGATGTAACCGCTTTATATAGACGAAAGAAAAGTGGTTCTTCAAACCCAACTGAACATGATTATACCGAGATTAAGAAGGCAGCTGCTTCAGAGGGGTTTGCTATAAAAGATATTTACAAAAGCGGGAAATATGTATTTGTAAAAATGAATGCTGAGCCAATAACTTATAAAATCATTGGCGAAATGCATACATACCAATATAAACCAGAAACCAACGGAATTTTCAAGGTCACAAAACTTTCAAACACATCAAATCCTAATGTTATCTTTTCAATTTCGCTTATTCAAGACCAGCAAGAAAGAGATTTAGAAAAGTTCAGATTAGAGTTTAATTAGATTCCAAAAACGAAATGTACTTTTTTACAGCATATTTTAAAACTGTATATTGATTTGAAGTTCCTTGCAAATTAAGGTTCTTTGGATAAGGGCTATTTTTGCATCCCTCAGATAAATATTTTAACAGTTTTTGGCATTTATCAGATTTGTATTCTTCATCAATATCAAATATTTCAAGCTTTGTTTCGAGGCGTTTCAGTCTTGAAACAAAGTCTGATTGCATTTTTTTTGAAACGCCAGTTTCATTAAGCCATTTTCTAAAATCAAGTTCTTTCATTTATGCGGATAATGATTTTTTAACTTCTTGATTAGCAAGGGTTTTTCCAATTTCTATTGCGATATACTGTAATACATCAACGACAACAGAATTTCCAAATTGCTTATACGCTTGATTTTTATTTTTACTCATTTTAAAACTATCAGGATAGCCCATTATTCTTGCACATTCACGAGGATGCAGTTTTCTCGGACGTCCATTAACAAGATAACCGCCAGTTTTTGCAAAAACACCACCACCGTAAGCTGAAAGAGTGATTGCGATTCCCTTTGTGCTATAAATTCTCTCTCCTTGACCACCTTTGTTTACAATTCCGAGGCGAATAGAAGTATCACTATATTTATCGTCTTTTTTTCCATTGTAAAATGTATCTTGTCGTTCTACATATAAATCCTTTACCATATTTTCATCATCAAGCAAAAAATCTTCTACATGCTTTGAAAGAGCAAATTGTTTTGGGTATGAAAACTCTCTATTGATTAAATCATTTCTGAAGCAAACCATATAAATACGCTCACGTTTTTGTGGTATACCATAATTTACAGCATTTAACACTCTTTCGTAAAAAGTGTAGCCCAATTGTTCCATTGTTGTTTTTACGACAGCCAGTGTATTTCCATTATCGTGAGTGGCAAAATTTTTTACATTTTCCATAAAAACAACTTTAGGATGTTTTGCTTTTACAACACGAGCAACATCAAAAAATAATGTACCCCGACTATCTTCAAAACCTCTTTGTTTTCCGCTGATTGAAAATGCCTGACAAGGAAAACCTGCACATAATATATCGTGTTCAGGAATTTTATTTTCATTAATTTTTGTAATATCACCTTCTGGCTCTATTCCAAAATTTTCTTTATATACATTTTGGGCAAATGTATCCCATTCATTTGCATAAACACACTCAGCACCTAGGGAAGAAAGAGCTAAATGAAAACCACCTATACCAGCAAAAAGGTCTATATACTTATAACCTGTTAATGTCTTTTCTAAAATTTCAATCATACTGTGATTATAGCGCACTGCGCTATAATTTCCAATATTTTTATAACAAACGCACCCCAGTGTGCCTATCGTCATAACAATATAAGGGACAACCCTCATTTTACATTATCATTTTGTGGTTTTTTTATCAAAATTATGGCATCATTTATAGTAAGAGGAATTTTCATGGAATCAGACAAAGAGCTAAACTATCATCTTTTCTTACACAGAGATGAAGATTTTAAACGGACCAATATTAAAAGTGAATTTTCCCGTTACAACGATATAAAATATGGAAATGTTGAAAAGGTAAAAGAAAGCATTGAATATATCAAAAAAAATTTTTACAAAGGTAAAGGAACTTTATCTGATAACCTTCTCCATAACAATATTTACCACATGGTAATAGCAGTGGGTGTAGTTTCAAGAGTCTGCATAGATGCAGGTATGTCAGAGGAGGAATCCTACACATTAAGTGACATCTACATCCGTCGGGCTGACCAGTGCAAAAACCCTCAGGATGTAATCGACCTATCATGCGAAATGCAGCTGGATTACGCAACCCGAATGCACAATCTTCGAAAGACACCTGCCATTTCGTATCACATCCGAAACAGCATTGATTACATTTACGATCATCTCCATCTTCCTCTCACAATGGAACAGGTGGCAGAAAATGAAAATCTTAATCCAAGCTATTTTTCAAAGCTGTTTGTAAAGGAAACTGGCATAACAGCCAAGGCATTTATTATCGATGCAAAAATGAAGACTGCAAAAAACATGCTTTTATATTCAGAAGGAACTTTATTCAACATTGCCATGGCTTTGGGTTTTTCTTCTCAAAGTGCATTCTCTGCAGCTTTTAAAAAACACACTGGTATTACTCCAGGTGAATTTCGTGACAGAGAAAACTACAAGGATATATTTCTTTAAGATAAGGAACAATACAAATTTGCATATATTGATTCCATACATTTTCGTTCTTACTCCACACAATTTCTGTACCGTGATATAATGCCCACATGAAACAGATTAACAGAACTGCCATCATCGGTATGGGCGCCCTTGGCCTCATGTACGGGGAACATATCGTCACCGCCCTTGGAAAAAATGCCGTAGCATTTATCCTTGACAATGACCGCTTCGCTAAAAATCAGAACAAAGCATTTACCTGCAACGGCAAAAAACTGAACCTTCAGATCAAGCGCTCAAGTGACAAAGAAATTTTTGACCTTGTCATCGTTGCAGTAAAATACAACAGCCTTAAATCAGCGCTAGCCACAATGAAAAACTGCATTGGTCCTGAAACTATAATCATTTCTGTAATGAACGGCATCTCCAGTGAACAGATTATCGGCCAGCAGTTCGGAATGGACAAGATGCTTATCACCATCGCCCAGGAAATGGATGCAATGCGTGACGACTCTGATTTAGTCTACACAAAAAAAGGCGTTCTTGTAATCGGAAAACCAACCTTCAGTGACAACTCAAAAACAATGCCAGCTGCAAAACTTTCAACATCACCTGCTGCCACTGCTGACGAAAACCTTGAGGCAGTCAAAAACTATTTTGAGAAAATCCAGCTTCCTTTCAGAATCGAAGAAAACATCATGTACCGGCTTTGGGCAAAATGGATGCTCAATGTCGGAATTAACCAGACCTGCGCCGTATTCGATACAAACTATAAAACCGCCACAACTCCAGGCAAGATCATGGACACATTCGTGGGCGCCATGAAAGAGGTTGTAGAACTTTCACATCTCGAAGGAATCAACCTGGCCGACAGCGAAGTAGACAACTACATCCGCATCATAAAGACCCTCGCTCCAGAAGGCTACCCATCAATGGCACAGGACAGAAAGGCAAAGCGCTACAGTGAAGTTGAAATGTTTGCCGGCACTGTTATTGAACTTGCAGCAAAGCACGGCATCGATGTCCCTGTAAATAAATTTCTGTACAACGAAATGAAAAAAATTGAAAGTGAATATTAATTACAATGATTTATTTCAGATGCAGCTTCAGTTATTTTCTGGAGCTGCATTTTTTTTATTCTGTTCTTCGTTTTCAACCATGTGTTCCATCTTTTCAACAAAACTCTGTCCCCAGTAGTCATAAAGCATCTGTCTTGCCTCATCACGGATTTCTGGTGCAACAAATTTTTTAAGCTGAATGACAGAGTTATGAAGATGCTTAAGGAACATCATCTGGATTCCTGCTCTTACATCATCTGCAATAGGACTTTTTCCGTCCTGTTGAGTCTTATTGTTTATCCACAGAACTAGATTTGAAAATCCTGAAGCCATGGAACAAACTCGTTCCCAGTTTTCCATATCCTTGACTACCGGAGTTGAAGTGATTCCGGAATTATTTCGGTAAAGGTAGACATTTTCGTTTGTGCCCACATACTTTTTTGCAAGCAGCGCAATAAAAAAATATAGAGGAAGGTCTGTAATAATATTGCAGTCAGAAAATAAAAGCTGATCAAAAGCTTTTACATATAGATCACGGGTCATAATCTTTGCCCACAGAAAGGCAGATGTTTTATTTTCCACTGCCCAGCTGTGAATGATCTGTTCGTTTTCGAGAATTCCATTAAACACATTACCGACACGACTCTGCAAGGCTTCGTTAAAATCCATCTTACCGTCTACGATTGTAAAAGCCTTTGCATTCCCCTGAACAATATCCGCTCCAGTAGAAGTAATCAGATTATACAGAATTGAAATGCAGTCCGGTTCAAGAATATCATCACTGTCAACGCACATAATGTACGGACTGTGAGACTCAAGAATAAGTTCCCGGCGGGTTTCAAGAAGCGGTGTCTTTTTATAGTGAACTACATAATTTATCTTGAAATTATTCTGATGTTTAAAATCCTTTATAATTTTCTTACAGTCACGGTCAAGAGAATCTGTTCCTGTACTCAAGTCATTGATTATTACAAGTTCAATGTCAGACTGTTTAAGTGAACATTCGGAAAGATTTTGATTTTGAAGAGAAAGAAGGCACTCTGAAAAAAATCCCTCTGTATTGTGTACCGGAATACAGAGGGAAAGTTTTGTTGACATTTATGATTTATTCGATTCTTACGTTTGTCATTCCATTAGAAATACTTGAACCACTATTTGGATTTTCTATATAAAGTGTACCTGAACCTACTGGTTTTTTTAAATTAGTAAAAAAACACGATATATCTGTTTCATCAGTACTTCCCTTTATACTTTTCTGACTTGTCATAGTAAATGTTTCAAGATCAATTTCAACAACACGAGACACATCTTTTGCTTTTATCGTTTCATTCTCTACATAAAGGAACATTCCACTATCAGCTATTACCAGCTTTTTTGGTTTTAATGCAACAAATTTCAATGGCGAGAAGAATTGGGTTGTCGAATCTTCTCTATCTGGAGAGAATCGTCTAACATCCCAATCAGGTTTATCACATTTAATTGTTCCGTTAGGAGTACCTGTCCATCCAAACTCACGGCTAATCGTATTTGTCTGAGGATTGATTTCCATTAATACACCTCTACTTACTCCATTTGAAGATGCGTAATTGGACATCTCTGCACCAAGCTGATTATAAAGCATATAAACCATATCATCCTGTACAATAATGTCGTAAGCGAAATCTGTTGTATAAAGGTCTTTCAATTTATCTATATCTTTGTACAAAAGCGGATATCTTTGTGTAATGTCAATTGTAGCAATACGTTTTCCGTTGTCGAGGGAATAAACACGAAGTTCAACAGGATCATCGATAGTTCCATATTTCATTATATAAGCCTTGTTATCGTATACACAGGCTTTCATAGAAAAATCTTCGCTGTCTTCAAGTTCTACAGCTTCAAGGAATTGGTCTTTATTAGGTCTATTTAAATGCCGATAGACCATATTTTTACCTTCTGTATAAGTAAAGGCATATTCTATTGCTGAATCGATATCATAATAATAAGCTCGTCCCAAGTGGCTTACATTATCTCCCATTGTAGTAGGGTCATTAAAACCTTCAGCTTCCTGAAGCTCCCATTTATCTGTACCTGACTGAGTAGTATATTCATACACTGTGTACATATTCTTATAAATTGCATTACCAGTTGTAAAATCTGATTTTAAGGCTTTTACCTTACCATCCTTAAAACTATAGCCAGCAATACTCCTTGCTGATAATGGAGTAACATCATCTTTAACAGAAAGGTTATATATATCTTTTAATAATACAATTTTATTATCATTAGTATAAAATGCATAATATTCGGATGGTTCGTATATTGCAGGATAAGCGTTTTGTTCTGCTTGAACTGTTTTAGATTCTACAAAATTACCCGGTATCTCTAATGTTATTTGTGATACTTGCAGATAATTATTATAACAGTCGTCAAACGAAATAGTTTTCGATTCATTTCCGTTAAGAATAATATTTTCTGAAACAGGACTAAACTCTTTATAAGGATCTTTTGCATTATATACCAATGTTGCTTTTACACAGCGTGGATATGGATTACCATTTTTATCCACAACAGAGATTTCAAAATTTTTCTGTCTTATATTTTTTACAATCTTTCCATTTACAGTTGTTCTTATAGTTGGTTCATTCATTTCAAACACCTGTCTCAAGGCTACTTCAACAGGACCCGGTTATATCATCTGGTTTAACATTTTGTGTAACACCACGGTACAGAACAACAGACTTGTCAATTGTAATCAGAACTTCAACATCAGAAGGAGAGTTTTTTGGAATATCAAAAGAAAAACTTAAATCAGCAGCTTCGTCTTTTGTCTTGATTACCTTAGACTGACTTTTTTCAAGACGACCATGAATATTTACTTCAACAGTAATAGGATAATCTTCACCGGCAGTTTCTTTGGCAATATTCAATGCTTTATCAGCGATTTCCTCATCAAGAGAAAAATCAATTTCCCCCTTATTGATAGAAGGAAGATTACATGATACAAAAATAAAAGCAACAACAGCAATTAAAGGAAATACTTTTTTCATAAAACCCTCTTCATTTCTTTTATCATTTTTATTTTACTATGAAAAAAAGATTGAATTCAACTGTTAAACAAGAAAGGGATCAGATTTTCCAAAAATTAGTATTCGTAGATTTTACCTTTCATGATTGCGTTGAACATTTTTGTCTTGGCACCAGGATTTTCCTTTTGAATCTGCCGCACAAGCTTTTTAACATATTCACGTCTTGTTATTCCATCGTGGGGACAGGGATTTTTTACACAAGGCAGATTGTATTTATTTCTAAATCCGATAACATCTGCTTCTGGAATATATATCATTGGTCTTATTACTGTAAGATCTGCTTCTTTATAATACATCTTTGGAGCAAATGAAAAAAATTGTCCTTCATACAAAAGTGAAAGCATCATTGTTTCAATCAGATCATCCTGATTGTGTGCGTAAGCAACTTTGTTACAATCATGTTCCTTTGTAAAATTATTTATCGCACCTTTTCTCAGCTTTGCGCACATGGCACAATAAGTCCCTTTTTGAATTTTTTCTTTCAATATATCTGCAATGTCAGTTTTCAAAATGTGATATTCAACTTCAAGTTCCTGACATAATTTTTCAATGCCGGTAAGATCAAATTCCCCAAACCCAAGATCTGCAGTCACAGCAATAATTTCAAATTTTACAGGAAGGAATTTTCGAAGTCCGGCAAGGGCATACAAAAGCGCAAGAGAATCTTTGCCGCCAGAAATTCCAATGGCAATTTTATCTCCGTCCTGGATCATTTCAAAATCCTGAATCGCCTGACGTGTGTAACTGTAAAGTTTCTGAAGTTTCATTTTTATACTATACAGCTGCTGACTTTTTTATTCACTTATTTCGTAAAGTTCTATGTTTTCATCTTGAAAATTTGATGAACAGAGAATATTTAATTTTTTGCTGATATCAAGTCCAGTTGGCTGATTTCCGCCTTCATAACAAAGTGCAATTATGTATTTGGAATTTTCAGTAAACAGCAGTCCTCGTGGTGCCGCTGCAGTTTTTATAATTCTAACAACTTTTCCTGTATCATAATCAATCAAAGAAATGTCATTGCTGCACCAGTTTGAAACACATAACAGATTTTTTTCTTTACTATACTCGATAAACTTTGACCATACTCCACCAGTAGGAATAGTTCGTAAATACTGAAATCCAGGATAGGAATATTCGTAGACATTTGCTGTTGTCATCTGCGAAACAAGAAATACTTTTTTTTCTGGAATGAATAGTCCTTCTGCAAAACCAACTTTTTTTGCATCCGGCGGATTAATTCTTTGAATAACTTTTTTATCTGCTACGCTGAAAATATCAAAGCCATTATCATCAAGCAATGGTAATACAATAAATTTCGAATCAGGACTGAATAAAACCTGCTTAGGCTGTCTTCCGCATTTATAAGTTCCGATTTTTGTGATTACTGGCTGTGCAAAAGATAAAGCACATATTAAAAAAACAATAAGAGCTGTTGATAACTTTTTCATAACTAAATTATAAATCTGGATTTTTAGAAAGGAAAGTGTTGTTTTACAAAACTGATTCTATATTTAAGAATTCTTTCTGTCGAATATTTGAAATCAATCCATCTGCAGATACTTTCACTTAATGACAGAGCATATTTATTCCACTATAATATTTCTATGACAAGCGAAGAATTAACTGTACTAAAAAACGACGTAAACAAACTTTTAGAAATTTACAATGCCGACAAACCTATCAACAATGACGGCACTTTCGATACAGAAAAAATCAAAACAGTTACATGCAGAATGATTGATTCAAGTCTTTCTTCATCAGATGCAGAAAAATTAAAAGGCTGGATGGAATCCCACGAATTCTGGATAAGCCCTGCAAGTTCTAAATTTCACTGTAATGTAAAAGGCGGACTTTCAGCACACAGCCTTATGGTTGCATATCAGGCACTGGTATTTGCTGTTCCGGTTATGGAAAATTTTGCAGAAACTAAAAGAGCGGCTGCATTCAGCTTTACAGCCTCAGATGTATTTATTGCCGCAATTGCACACGACTTCTGCAAGGCAGGTTTTTACCAGACAGAATTCCGTCATACAAAAAACTTAAGCGGCAACTGGACTTATGAACCTTACTATAAGGTAAAAGCAGACAGCCGCAATCTCGGCCATGGAAACGAAAGTGTATTGAACCTGATCGAAGCAATTCCTGAATACATTACAAAACGTCCTGTGCTTGAAGCGATCAGCCGCCACATGGGATTTTCAGACGTTTCAGAAAATGAAAGTTATAATTATTCAAACTTCCTTCAGAATCCGCTTGTTATTTTGATTCAGCTTGCAGATCAGACTGCAGCTCAGTGGTGGGACTGTTAAATTCCTATTGCAGGAATTGCCTGCAATAATTTATGTAAGTTTTCAGATTTTCATTATCTGAACTTTCAAACAGTCCGCCTTTTGTCAGAAACAGATTGTGCGAAAACAGAAAATATCGAGAAAAGTAAAACTAAAATTAAAATTTGTTTTTTCAAATTATTATCCTATTTGATTAAAATTCTTCCAGAACCATATGGATTTTCGTAATCAATCAGATAACCTTTATAAGCGCTTAAAGGACTGTTAGCAGTTTTTATTAAAGGGAATTCCCCTTCCTTTGCAAAGCTTTCAATATACTTTGACATTATATCACAATCCTGTCCGACAAAATCCACAACCTGATCACAGTTTTTAAACATAGAACATCCGTTTCCACTATTTCGAAGAATATAATTTATTCCTCCGACAGTATACTCTTTGTTTAAATCAAGTTTCTCATATTCGCCTGTCACACGATTGTATACTTCAATGTCATGAACCCTGTATTTACCATCAACTTTTTCGAACATTCCATCTGAATCAGTTTTTACTCTGCTTGGAACTGTTGAATCAACAGAATACTTTAATCCTGCAACATGAAGAAAACCACCATTTTCTGCTGGTGAATCCCACTGGTAATCGTATTCACCAATTACTGTAAGACCCATTTCAAGTGCATCCTTAATCTGTTGCCCCGTTGCCTTAATAAGACAGATCATATTTCCAAATGGCTGAACATTTTTAACATCAAGCTTTGTAATATCACCACTTTTGATTGAAGCTCGAATACCACCGCCATTTGCAATTGCTAAATCACAATTAATATCTTTTTCTTCATTAAAATACCAGTATGTGCTGTCTGCAACAAAATCACCGCTGTTCATTTCTGTGGAACGAATTAATCGCTGCTTTGGTTTATTTGGATTTGAGATATACAATTCTGTTTCTAAAACTGCAAGTTTTTTTCCTAACTCATTTTTTACTTTTTCAAAAACAGCATTCTCCAGTTCTTCTATCTCACCATCATGTCTTTCATCATAACTAAAAATCCGGTTCGTAATTCCATATTCTGAAATTATCATTTCCCCAAATGAATTCATGTAATATCCGGTCTGTGTCAAAACTACTTCTCGCCCATTTTTGTCCCGAATAATTTCCCCACTTACAAGTGAATGAGAATGACCATCAATAAAACAATCAAGGCCGGTTGTATTCTTTATAATATCGATACTGCTGATTCCCGCTTTCTGTTCCTGTAATCCAATACCTACATGACCAAGTGCGATAACATATTTTGCTTTATTTTGAACATCATTGATAGCTTTTTGAACACTGTCATATAAATCCTGTGGATTCTCGGTTCCTTCAATAAAATAAATAAAATCTCCATTTTCATTCTGAAAAAATTTTGGAGTAGAACTTGTAATTGTTTCTGGTGTTGTAATTCCGATGAAAGCGATTTTACTGTTACCAATTTTAAAAATCTTTGATGGCTTTAAAGGGCGTGTAATTTTCCCATTTTCTTTTTTGTAGAAATTACAAGAAATATATGGATAACTTGCTTTACCTGCAAGTTTTAAAAACTGTTTCATGCCATAATCAAATTCATGATTTCCTGGAGTTGCAAGATCATAACCTGCAGTGTTCATCATATTAACAATTGTTTCACCATTATCGATTGCACAATAAATTGTTCCCTGAATATGATCACCTGCATCAACAAGAAGAACATTTTTATTTTCGCTCTTCAACTGTTTTACATATTCTGTCAGTGATGAATATCTGACACCAGGAATATTATCTTTAATATCAGAATTTTTTTTCAGATTATCAATATAACCATGTACATCATTTGTATAAATAATATGAATATCTTCTGCTTCTTTTTTACAGCCTGCAAATAAAAAAAGTGCTGATAAAAAAACAACGGGTAGAATGAATTTATTTTTCATAAAAACATTTTACCCGTTTGTCGTATTACATACAATTATTGTTTGTTAATTTTTGATTTTATTTTTTTCATAACTACTCAGCTTTTTTCTGATAAACACGAACGTAATCAACTTCCATCTGGCATTTTTTTGTTGACTTAGGAATTTCACCGCCCAATGTTCCTCCCATTGCTACATTCATAATGATGTAGAATGGTTTATCATATGGCCACACTTCCCAGTTTGCTTCTTCCCGATGTGGATTTTTATATTCTGTCATCACTTCGCCATCGTAATACCAGGTAATTGCATCTTCAGTCCAGTTTATAGCATATGTATGCCATGTATTTGCTACATCTTTTATTTCAATGTAATCACTGTTTACCGCATTCCCTCCAGAACCTGCTTTACAGTGAACAGTTCCGTAAGTTTTTTTGCCCCATGTATTTGTTGCATATTCCATTACATCAATTTCGCCGCTGCGAGGCCACTTACCATATTTTTCATGCTGTGGCATCATCCACAATGCAGGCCATGATCCTGGTTCAACAGGAAGCTTTGCTCTGAACTCAATGTATCCGTAAGTAAAAAACTGTTTGAAGCTTGTAACAAGTCTTGCACTTTCCCATCTGTCTTTATCATTTCTGTGAGCAACAATTTTTAGTGTTCCGTTACTTACATAAGATGAAGCACGATCCATCTTATATGTCTGAACTTCGCTGTTTCCCCAGCCGCTTCCACCAACATTGTAATCCCAGTTTTCAGGATTTGGTTCATTACTGTCCTGATCAAATTCATCTGACCATACAAGTTCCATATCATTCTTTACAAATTCTGGAAGTGTATCTTTCACTTCTTCTTTTCCACATGACATAATTCCAACCATAATAGTTGCTGCTAAAAATAAAAAAGTAATCTTTTTCATAAATATAATTATACTCCATATTCATGTAATTTTAAAATTATCAAAAGTAATATTTTTTGTTTGGTATTAAGAAAACTGTATCCTTCTCAGAAAATTTTTCGTCAAAAATCATGTTATCACATGTAACAATCTGGTTAAGATTATTTAGTTTAACCTTGTATCGTGTATATGATCCAAGAAATTCTACTGAAACAATTTTTCCAGTAAACGAAAATTCCTTCTTAACTTTTGAAATGGTAAACCATTCAGGGCGAATCATATATTCTTTATTTGTTTCTGTATCTTTAAGAATATTTGCACGACCTACAAAATCTGCAACAAATTTATCTTTTGGTTCAAAATAAATTTTTTCTGGTGTATCATACTGAATAATCTGTCCGTTGTTGATTACCGCAATTTTATCAGAAAGCCCTAAGGCTTCTTCCTGATCGTGAGTTACATAAATTGTTGTAATACCAAGCTTCTTTTGAATCTCTTTCAATTCCTCACGCACTTTGATACGAAGCTTTGTATCAAGTGATGAAAGTGGTTCGTCCATTAAAAGAAGATCAGGCTTGAGCACAAGAACTCTTCCCAATGCAACACGCTGCTGCTGACCGCCGCTTAATTCAGAAGGAAAACGTTTTAAAAATTCTTCAATTCCAAGAGACTGAGCAGTTTCTAAAACAGTTTTCAACGCGGATTTTTTATTTTTTGAAAAACCTTTTTCAAGCTTCAATCCGTAAAGAAGATTCTGTTCAACTGTCATATGTGGAAACAGTGCGTAATCCTGAAATACCATTCCGATTTTTCTTTTGTTGGGAAGGACTCCATTAATTTTTTTTCCGTTGATTGTAATTGTTCCTGATTGAGGTTCAAGAAAGCCGCTGATTAATTTTAAAATTGTTGTTTTACCGCAACCACTTGAGCCAAGCAAAGTTGTAAAATTTCCTTTTTCAACATCTAGAGAAAAATCTTTTATAACTTCTGTATTGTTATACGAAAATGAAATTTTATCTAAAAAAAGAAATGCCATCGATTTTTCTCCTTTTATTGAAAACTGTATTTATTAAAAGAGCGATTCCAAGAATTGCAAAAGTTATCGCTGTAAGAACAAGCGCAAGAGCAGCCGATTTTCCCCATGATCCCTGCTCTGCAAGATTAATCAGCTGAATCGAAGCAAGCGGTGTGTTAAATGAAACAAGGAAAATTACGGCGCTTAAAGTTCCTACTCCGCGGATAAAATCGTAAACAAAACCACTGAACAGTCCTGATTTTGACATTGGCATAATCACAGTTTTTAAAACTGTCATCTGATTTGCTCCTAAAGATCGGGCGCCGTTATCAAGCGTGAGACTGATTTGTGCATAAGTATTTGAAATTACTCGATAAGCAAATGGCATAAATGCAACTGTCATCGCAACTACAATCAGCACCGGCGAATATTTAAAATGAATTTTATTTGCCGCAATTGAAAGTGCAAGACCAAGAAGTGATCCTGGAATTGCAGAAGGAATCTGTGCAATAACATCAATTGTTTTTCTGAAAGGAACATCTGTTCTGTGAACAAGATATGATGATACAGAAGCAATCAAAGTACTTAACACCGCAGCTATTAATGCGAACATTACTGAGTTTCTCAAATGCTTTGTGTAATCAACCATTGAACGGATATGCTTTAGAGTGAACTCAGTGTTGATTCCCCAAAGCTTCTGAAAACTTCCTGCAAAAATTGCTGCAACCTGTGCCAATATCAAAAGTGAAATAAACAGAACAAAAATGAATAAAAAAACTTTTGCAGCAATAGAACTGTAACACTGACTGTCTCGATTAAATCCTTTGCCGCTGATTGTTGCAGTTTTATTTTCAAGATTCTTGTTAAGTCTGTTCTGAAGAAAAAACAGAATTACACTAGGAATCAAAAGAATAATTCCCAGCACTGCACTTGTTCCCACATTAAGCCACCCAGTAAGTTGAGTATAAATCTCAACTGCCAGCACACGGAATCTTCCGCCTATAATCAGAGGATTTCCAAAATCACTTAATACACTGACGGCGATAAATAAAAAGGAAGAAAGAATTCCAGGCCAGCTTAAAGGAAGCGTTACAGTAAAAAAAATTTTTACTTCACTTGCACCAAGGCTACGGGCAGCCTGTTCAAGATCCGTGTTGATTCCACGAAGAACCTGAGCACAAATGAGATACGCCATGGGGAAAAAACATAAAACCTGAGCGATTAGAAGCCCCCAGAATCCATAAAGGGAAATATTCAAGCCCAAAAGTTTATGAGTAATAAATCCCTGTCTTCCGAAAAGAAGAATGAATGCAAGTCCGCCAACAAATGGAGGCGTAATAAGATGAATGATTGGAATTAGGCTGAAGATTTTCTTTCCAGGAATATTTGTCTTTACAACAGCGTAAGCGAAAATATAACCAACAAATACAGAAAGACTTGTTGAAGCAAGACATTCAAGAAGTGTATTCTTCATGGCATTATGCCAGACTTGTTGAGTAAAAACAGCCTTAAAGTCTTTTAAACCTGCAGAGCTTAAGACACAAATCAGAGGAAAAATTATACATACTGAAAACAGCAAAACAGTAAGCCCGTAAACTAAAGTCAGGGACTTACTGTTTTTTGAAGAATCAAATCTCATTTATTATTTTACGTTTTGTGACCACTTTGAAAGAACTTCTTCTTTCTGCTGTGCTGCTTTAGCAACATCATAGTTTATGAGATCGAGTTCCGAAACTGGAATAGATCCGTTTGCACCTTTAGCATCCGGGTTAACAGGAATTGTAAAGTCAATTGAACTCATCAATTCCTGCGCTTCTACAGAAAGCATAAAGTCTACGAATTTTTTTGCAGCTTCCATATTCTTTGCGTTTTTCATGATTGCGATACAGTCCACGTCTCCTACAGCCTGTGGTGGAGCAACAGGCACTACATCAAAACCATCTGCACGGTATTTTGCAACCGCATGAAGATATGAAACACCGATTGCATATTCACCTGTTCCAAGCAGCTTTGCAGGTGCACTTCCTGAATCCGGAAACTGACCTACAAGCGGTGCCAGTGAAAAAAGATAATCCCATCCTTTATCCCATCCAAGTCTCTGAAGCTGATTCTGAACAAAAAGATATGCAGTAGAAGAAGCAACAGGATTTGTCAAAACTATTTCACCTTTAAAGTCCTGATCAAGAAGATCATCCCATGTTGCAGGAATTTTCTTTCCTGGGAATTTTTCAGCAAAGCGACCTTTGTTAATTCCGATTCCTAAAGTAAGGACACAGAAACCTGTATATGTATTGTCAGCAGATTTTGCATACGAAGGAACATTCTTTGCCAATGGTGATTCATATGGTTCAAGTGCATCTGCTTTGTTTAACTGTATGTGATAATTTGTTGCACCACCAAGAAGGATATCTGCCTGGGGATCATCTTTTTCAGAAATAACTCTGTTTACAAGTTCACCAGTTGAAGCACGAAGAAACTCAACAGGAATACCTGTTTTTTCTGTGAATAAATCTGTAAGTGCTTTTGTTTCTTCTTCGTGAATAATTGAATAAATGTGAAGTGTTTCTTTTTTATCAGAACATCCAGCTGCTAAAACCAATGTAGCCATCAGAGCTACTGCAAAAATCATTTTTTTCATACTTTTACCCTCTTAAAATGTGGTATTGTAAAAATACTTGGTTTTGCAATAAATGGACATAGCCAGATTAATTTTAAATTTTAATATCACTTTTATTCCCGCAGGAAATTAAATTTCGTTAAAATCTGAATCCATGCTGGCACTAATCTCGTAATCAGGATATTTTTTCTTTAAATCTCCAATTACATGTTCATAAAGCTCTGCACGACTTGGTGCATCAAAGGAGATTACCATATCAAAACGCATTTCCTTTGCTTTTGTATCAGCATAAAACCCGTGCACTTGATTAACATATTCATGTTCAACTGCAATATGCGAAACATCCTCGCGAAGTTTTATAACTTCCTGATTGGTAGTTGTGTGAGCATAAATACCGATTGCAGAAAGAAAAATATTATATTCTTCCAAAATATCCTTTGTGATATGACGGGTCAGCATATCAATTTCATTTGCAGTCATTGTATCCACAACTTCTATATGAACGGAACCAACATAAATATCCTGACCATAATTGTTAAAAACAAGATCGTATGCTCCCATTACACCTTCATGTTCTACAATTGTCTTTTTGATTTTCTTTACAAGTTCAACATCAGTTCCTTCACCAAGAATCTTAGAAATCGTTTCAATAAGAATTTCAACTCCAGCCTTAACAATAAAAATTGAAATCAAAACACCAAGATATGCTTCAAGACTAATATGAAAAATCATATATACAACTGCAGCAACAATAGTACCAACAGAAATCAAAACATCAGAAAAAGCATCTTTTCCAGAGGCTGTCAAAGAATCAGAATTAACTTTTTTTCCGCGATTAATAAAAAAAAGTGCAAGAAAAACTTTTACCGCGACTGCTACACCCAGTACAATAAACATAACGTTTTTGTATTCAGGTGTTTTTGGATGAATAATATTTTTAATAGATTCTATACCGGCAGAAAAACCCGCATAGGCGATAATTGTACCAATTGCCATGGTCGCAATATATTCAGTTCTTCCGTGACCGAATGGATGTTTTTTGTCAGGGTCCTTGCCAGAAATGTGTGCAGCAATCATTGTGATGATACTGGAAACAGCATCGGTTAAGTTGTTAACTGCATCAAGTGTAATAGCAATTGAATGAGAAAACCATCCGATTACGGCCTTAAATCCTGAAAGCAATATATTTGCAACAATTCCAAATATACTTGTTTTTACGATAACTGCATTACGTTCGCTTTTCATTTTATTTCCTTTTTATTTTTAAAATCTTCTTAAAGGGCACTCTGATATTGTAATTTTATCTGCAAGATCACGTACTCCAGCATCAATAAAATAATCTGCCAGAATGTCTTTCGTAACGCGGGCCTGAGGGCCAATGCAAATTTCTTTGAACAAATCTACATATTCAATTCCAAGTTTTTTACCTACATCCCGAAGGTTAAGAATAAAATATTTTTTAATATTTGTTTCTTCAATATAAAAATGCGGCTTTCCTAAACATTCTTTTTCACCAGGAAGTGAAACAAGTCTGTATTCTTTTTCACTTATAAATGAAGGATGCTTAAAAAGTGGTGAACTGTTTACAAGGTTGTGAAACAATTCTCTGACCTCATCTGCTTCATCTTCTGAAACACCATCTGCCATTCTCTTAATCATATCTGAAAGCTGTTTTACGATTTCTGATTCTTCTACATTTGCATTGTAATTAACTTTGCATAATGGTGTGTGACTTGCTTCACCGATTTTTGAAAGCAGCTCCATATCAAAAGCAATGCACACTCCCATTCCATTTTTACCGTACCTTGCCCACTGAGCAGCATCATCAGCATATTCACTGAAGCAGCTGGCATAGCTTGAAAGGGAATCGAAATCCTTTAAGTTTTCTTCAAACAATAAATCAGTCTTATCATGCAGACTTTCAGGCAGCTGCTTTTTTACAGCCACTTTCAATTCTTTAATGTAATACTGCATTTCCTGACTATCATTCATTCTGCGAAGATTCCACAACCAGATTTCTCCGTTAGACACAATTCCGCGCATGGCATTAAAGTCTGTGTAATGATAAAGAATTTTATTTCCACTCATTTATTATGCACGACCTAATTCAAAAGCTTTTTGATTAAGCTCAAGGAATTTTGGAGGAACATTTGCCTTTAATGCTTCCTGCCATACTTCTTCTTTAATCTCAGGGAATGATTTTGAAAGTCGTCCCATCAAAGCAATATTCACAGCTTTAGATGAACCTGCCTTTTCTGCAAGAGAAAGAAAATCCTGAGCATCAACATCAGCTCCACAAGCTTTCATTTTTTCGATTAAGTTTTCAGGATAAACTGCATTACCTGTGATTACAGGCATTGGTTCCATTTCCTGTGTGTTTACAATTATCTTTCCGTTTGGCTTAAGATATTCAAGCCAGCGGGCAGCTTCAAGCTTTTCAAAACTTAAGATTACATCAGCTTCACCTTTATCAATTACCGGTGAATAAACCTTTTCACCAAAGCGAACGTAAGTAACAACACTTCCGCCCCTTTGACTCATTCCATGAACTTCACTTACCTTTACGTCATAGCCCTGATTTACAAGAACCCAACCAAGAAGCTTACTTGCAAGCAAAGTTCCCTGACCACCAACGCCAACTATCAATATATTTTTAACCATTACTTATTCCTCTACCAAAACCTTCACTGTTACTAATACCAGCAGTTCGCACCTATAATGCGCCCGTCTTACACATCTGAGTGCAGACTTTACAGCCGATACAAAGTGTCGAATCGATTTTTGCCTTTTTATCTTTGAATGCGATTGCAGGACAACCGATTTTCATACACATTTTGCAGCCAACACATTTTTCTTCTTTGACTGCAATCGGAGGATTATGAACAGTTCCCTTAATCATTACACAAGGACGACGGCTTATAATGATGCTTGGTTCTTCTGCCGCAAGCTCCTCTTTAAGAACTTTCTCAAAGCCAGCAAGATCATACGGATCAACAACTGTAACACGATTAAAACCAACAGCGCGGCACAAAGCCTCAAGGTCAACTTTACTTGCAGGTTCGCCCCGGAGATTTTTTCCGGTTGTCGGATTCTGCTGGTGACCTGTCATTCCTGTGATTGAATTATCTAAAATGATTACTGTGGAATTTGTTCCGTTATAAGCAATGTCAGTAATGCCGGTAATTCCCGAATGAATGAAAGTGGAATCTCCAATTACACCGACACTGTTTTTTTCACCGGCTTCGCCCATGGCTTTGTTAAAACCATGGAGGCCGGAACACGACGCGCCCATACACACATTCAAGTCCATTGCATTAAGTGGCGCAACCGCACCTAAAGTATAACAACCAATGTCACCATAAACCATTGTCTTATTTTTACTTAGAATGTAAAAAATACCACGATGTGGACAACCTGCACACATTACAGGAGGGCGCGCAGGAATTGCATCTTCAACCTTGATGGTTTTCGAAACTTCCTTACCGACACAACTTCTAATCAGGTTCTGAGAAAACTCTCCACATACCGGGAATGTATCTTTACCATGACATTTAATTCCAAGAGCCTTAACATAATTTTCGATAATCGGATCAAGTTCCTCAAGAACATAAAGTTCATCAACCTTTGAAGCAAAATCTTCAATCAGCTTAACAGGTAGCGGATAAATCATTCCAAGCTTTAAAATGTTTGCTTCATCGCCCCACACTTCTTTTGCATACTGATAAGAAGTTGAAGAAGTGATAATTCCGATTTTACGGTTTCCGTCTTTAGCAAGTTCTACTCTGTTAAGGGAACAGGTTTCTGCCCATTGAGACAAGTCTTTTGTACGCTGTTCAACTCTTACATGAGCATCTCTCGAAGCCTTTGTCATCATTACCTTCATGGGATCTTTTACATATGGAACCTGTGGAGGTAAAACTCTTTCTGATGTTGTTACAACACTCTGGCTGTGAGAAACTCTTGTGCAGAGCTTTATAAATACCGGAGTATTATATTTTTCAGAAATTTCATAACCTGCTTTGATAAAATCAATTGCTTCCTGACTGTCGCTTGGTTCCAGCATTGGAACTTTTGAAGCAATTGCATAATGGCGGGAATCCTGTTCGTTCTGAGATGAATGCATTCCAGGATCATCAGCAACACAGATAATCAAACCTGCATTTAATCCCTGATACGAAATTGTAAAAAGTGGATCTGCTGCAACATTCAAACCAACATGCTTCATTGCACAAGCAGCACGCTTACCGCCAAGGGTTGCACCGTGAGCTGCTTCCAATGCAACTTTTTCATTTGGAGCCCATTCACAGTAAATGTCGTCATACTTTGCAGCTTCTTCAGTTATCTCAGTACTTGGAGTTCCCGGATAACTTGAAATTATTGAACAGCCTGCCTCGTACAAACCACGGGCAATAGCTTTGTTTCCTAACATTAATTCTTTCATTATGATCTGTTCTCCTGAGCAACAAGCTGGTCTGCCCCGTACATTTTACGTAGCTTTGGTTTTTCGATTTTTCCTGTTGCGTTACGTGGAATTGTATTAAAGATGATTTCCTTTGGTCTTTTATAACGTGGAAGCATCTGACAGAAATTTTCCAGTTCTTCAACCGTACAAGTCATACCGTCTTTAATTTCTACGATGGCAGCAGTTTTTTCACCGAGACGATAATCAGGTAAACCGATTACCGCAACATCTTTAATTTTGTCGTGCTTACGCATAAAATCTTCAATCTGAACTGGATAAATATTTTCACCGCCAGAAACGATGACATCTTTTTTACGGTCAACAAGGAAGATAAAGCCGTCTTCATCTTTCATCGCCATATCTCCAGTATAAAGCCAGCCGTCTTTGAGACATTCAGCAGTTGCCTCAGGATTATTGTAGTAACATGTCATTACTCCAGGACCCTTAACGCAAAGTTCACCAACATCACCTTGTCTAACTTCAGCATCCTTTTCATCAACAATCTTACACTCCCAGCCATAACCTGGAACACCAATTGCTCCAACCTTGTGAATATTTTCCATTCCAAGGTGAACACATCCTGGTCCTGTAGATTCCGAAAGACCATAGTTTGTATCGTAATCATGCTTAGGAAAATATTCCTTCCAGCGTTTAATAAGCGAAGGTGGAACTGGCTGTGCCCCGATGTGCATAAGTCTCCACTGATCAAGCTTGTAATCAGAAAGCTTTACATCACCCCGATCCAGCGCATCAAGAATATCCTGTGCCCAAGGAACTAAAAGCCAGGCGATTGTACAGTGTTCATCTGACATTGCTTTTAAAATTGTAGCAGGCTTTGTTCCCTTAAGAAGAACTGCTTTACTTCCGGCAACCATTGATCCCATCCAGTGGAATTTTGCTCCAGTATGATAAAGGGGTGGAATACAAAGGAAGTTATCTTCACGGCCAGTTGCGTGATGCTTCTGTTCCATTTCTGCAGCCTGTGTAAGTGACAAGTGCTTGTGAAGAATTGCTTTAGGAAAGCCTGTTGTTCCAGACGAAAAATAAATTGCACCGTAATCGTCATCGGTAATTTCGATATTGAGATTTTCACTTGGATAGTTTGAAACAACCTGATAATAGTTTTCTGCAAATTCAGGACAATTATCGCCAACATAAATCAAAAGACGGCCTGCTTTTATTGCATCAGCATTAGGTTCAATGCGGCCAGTAAATTCCGGACCAAATACAAGAATCTGAAGCTCCGAAAGATTAACACAGTACATAATTTCATCAGCGTCATATCTGAAGTTAAAAGGAACTGCAATAGCCCCGGTCTTTAAAACACCAAAATAAATCGGAAGCCATTCGATACAGTTGTACATAAGGATTCCAACCTTATCACCTTTTTTAATGCCACGGTCTAAAAGCATATTTGCAAAGCGGTTAGCCTTTTCATTGAACACTTTCCATGTAATTTCCCGGCGGAATGGTTCAAATTTTGAAGGCTCAATAAGTTCAGCCTCCTTCCAGTTTGAGCGGCGTTTGTCCTGTTCGTCAGGATTTAATTCCACAAGGGCAACCTCATTGCCGTACATCTTAGCATTTCTCTCAAGGTATTGAATTACAGGCATTGTAGTCTCCTTATTGCTTTCGGTTCAGGGAATTTCCCCAAATCCGCATTTTTTTGTAAAAAAAGTACTACATTATACCATTATTTAAAGGAATTTGGTAGGTAAGAATTTGTATAGAGTTTAAAAGGAAAAGATATGCAGACTTTTGTTTTCTTTAGTCAAAACAATTACTAAGTTGTGGGAGGAGAGGAAAAATTAATGTGAAAAACAAAGTAATTTATTCTTTAATATTGGATTTATTTACTTGAAAAAGAAAGTAAATCGAGTTATTATTAAAGAGTGAATGTTACTATGCAATTATATGGACAAGTGTTAAAAAAACGCTGTTTTTCTCAAACATTTTTAGAAGAAATATTTAAAGATAAAAAAAAGGCTTCTAATGCAGTGTATAATTTAAAAAAAAATAACTTGATTATTTCAATTAAAAAAAATCTGTATTCTGCAATTTCTTTAAGTGATAAAACTCCTGTTGCAACATCATTTGAAATTGCTAGTAATATCACAGAATCTAGTTTTGTGTCTCATCATACAGCATTTGAATTTTACGGTTTAGCAAATCAAGTTTATTATGATGTTTATGTGTCATCAAAGTCTAAGTTTAATAATTTCGAATTTGATGACAAAACATATAAGTTTATTCATAATAAATTTGATTTTGGCATAACAGAAATTAAGCATATAAAAGTAACTGATCTTGAAAGGACGGTTATTGATTCTATTAAAGATTTTGAAAAAATTGCTGGTTTAGAAGAAGTTTTACGATGTATAGAACTTATAAAATTTTTAGATGAAATCAAATTAAAAAAATATTTGCTTCAATACAATAATCAATTTCTTTTTCAAAAAGTTGGATTTATTTTATCATATTTTTCTAATTTAGAGCTTAGTAAAGAATTTTTTGATTTTTGTAAAATAAATGCAAAAAATAGCTGTCGATATTTGTGCAATAAGGAAGACTATAAGGATTTTGAATTTAATTCAGAATGGAATATTTGTGTTCCAAAGCAAATTTATTTAATCTTTGATGAAGGAGAAAACTTAGATGTTTGAGTATACAAAAGAAGATTTAAATATAATTGCAAAAGAATGTAATTTTAATCGTGACACACTTGAAAAAGTAATTCGTCTTATAAAAATATTAGATTTTATTAACACAAATTCAAAAATAAAAGAAAAACTTGTGTTAAAAGGAGGAACTGCAATAAATCTTTCTGTATTAGAACTACCTCGTCTTTCTGTTGATATCGATTTAGACTATATGGACAATATTAGTAGAGAACAAATGCTTTTAGAAAGAAAAATTATTACTTCTAAATTAAAACGATTTTTTGAAATGGAAGATTACGTCTTAAGTCCTAAATCTAAAAGCCGGCATAGTTTAGATTCGTTTGTACTTAATTATATTAATTCAGCTGGAGTAAATGATAATATAAAGGTTGAAATAAATTATTCTCTTCGAAGTCATCTTTTTGAATGTATACATAAAAAAATTAAATTAAAAAATGCTCTAGCAGCATTGCAACCAGTTCTCCACAAAGGAAGTAAGATAGAGTTAGAACTCTATAAAAAAATTGTAAAAAAATTTGTTGCAAAAGTAATTAATATTGATGATAAAGAAAGGGAATTTTTAGATTTATTTAAGCAAAGGATATATAACCAGAATTGCTTTTTTCTGATGAATACATACTAAAAAATATAAAAAATCATCCAATGGTTATGTGGAAACTTAATGAAAATAAAATTGAAAGACCTATAA
>JAHAZA010000091.1 GCA_018385415.1 Treponema sp.
CTGATATACTCCTTTAAATAGTATTAAAGAGATGATTTAATTCCTTATAAACTTGTTGCATAAATATACAGAAAAATGTATATTTATTGCATAAATATTGAATATCCCTATAAGGAGGGAATTACTATGGAAAACATTAAATTTATTGACGGCGGTGTTTGTGCTGCAACAGGATTTACAGCAAGTGGATATCATTGTGGAATTAAGGCCGGCCGTGAAAAGAACGATACAGCATTAATCTACTCGGAAAAACTTTGTAACGCAGCAGGCGTTTTTACATCTAACCGTGTAAAAGCTGAAAGTGTAAAATATACACAGAAGGTTATTGCAAAAGGAAAGGCACAGGCTGCAATAGTTAACGTTGGTTATGCAAATGCCTGCACTGGAGAAGAAGGTGCAAAGGTTGCAAAAACAATGGCTGATGTTACAGCTAAAACTATGGGAATCAATGCAGATCAGGTAATTGTTTGTTCAACTGGAATTATCGGACAGCAGGTACCTGTAGAAAAAATCGTTTCAAATATTGAAAACATCAAGGCAGGTCTTTCTAAGGAAGGTCACAAAGAAGCAAGAATCGGAATCATGACAACTGATACTATGTACAAAGAATGTGCAGTTCAGTTTGAAATCGGCGGAAAGACTGTAACAATGGGAACTATGTGTAAAGGTTCCGGTATGATTCACATCAATATGGGAACAATGCTTGGCTTTATTACAACTGACTGTGCAATTTCTTCAAAGATGCTTGATAAAGCTTTGCACGAATCAATTCTTGGAACATACAACTGTGTAAGCGTTGATGGTGACACAAGTACAAATGATACTTTGACAATTCTTGCAAATGGTCTTGCAGGAAATAAAGAAATTAAGAGCACAGGAAAAGACTATGATACTTTCCTCGAAGCTTTGAATGCAATGAATAAAATCATGGCAATGAAAATTGCAGCCGATGGAGAAGGTGCAAGCCGTCTTGTTGAATGTACTGTAAAAGGTGCAAAGAATGTTGCAATTGCAAGAGGTCTTGCAAAAGAAATCATCAGATCAAATCTTGTAAAAGCTGCAATGTTTGGAAAAGATGCAAACTGTGGTCGTATTCTTTGTGCAATGGGTTATTCTGGATTTGAATTTAATCCTGATAAAACATGCGTTTATTTCTCAAGTAAACCTGACGGTAAACGTTATTTTGAAGTAACAGAAAATGGTAACGATACAGTTTACAGTGATGATTCAATTGAAGTTGTACATAACGGTGTAGGACTTTCTTTTGATGAAGATAAAGCAGAAAAAATACTTTCTTCAGAAGCAATTGAAATCTTTGTAAATCTTGAAGATGGAAAAGCAGAAGGTCAGGCTTGGGGTTGTGACCTTACATATGATTACGTTAAAATTAACGGTGACTACAGATCATAGTTTTAAAAACTATAGTGAGGAATAGAATGAATAAAGAAGATGTCAGCACATTAACAACTGAACAGTGGTCAGAAGTACTTGTTCAGACATTACCATATTTCAAGCAGTGGGTTGGAAAAGTTGTTGTAGTTAAATACGGCGGAAACGCAATGCTTAACGAAGAACTTAAGCAGGCCGTAATGGAAGATATTGTTCTTCTTAATACAATTGGAATCAAGGTTGTACTTGTTCACGGTGGTGGACCAGAAATCAATCATATGCTTGAACGTGTTGGAAAAGAATCTAAGTTTGTTGACGGACTTCGTTATACAGATGCTGAAACAATGGAAATCGTTCAGATGGTTTTAACTGGAAAGCTGAATAAAGACATTGTTGGTATTCTTCTTCACAAAGGTGGAAAAGCTATTGGTCTTAGTGGCGTTGACTCTGGCCTTCTTCGTGCAAAGAAAACAGACAAGGATCTTGGTTTTGTAGGAGAAGTAACAGAAGTAAATCCTGACATTCTTACAACACTCCTTGACCAGAACTTTATTCCGGTTGTATCAACAGTTGCTCTTGGCGAAGACGGAGACCTGGCTCGCTACAACATCAATGCTGATACAGCTGCTGCAAAAATCGCTGTAGCATTAAAGGCCGAAAAATTCGTTCAGCTTACAAATGTTCCTGGAATCCTTCGTAATATTGAGGACCCAACAACATTGATCAAACGTATTGAACGAACTGCCATCGGTTCCCTTAAAGCAACTGGTGTAATTGCAGGCGGAATGATTCCAAAAATTGAATGCTGTGAAACTGCCCTTAACGGTGGCGTTCCTCGCACTCATATTATTGACGGTCGTGTACCACACTCACTTTTAATTGAAATGTTCAGTGATCGTGGTATCGGTACAATGATTTACTAAATTTTAAGCTGAAGACTTAAAATTAAACAGGAGGATTAACTATGGAAAAAGTAGTTGTAAATAATTACGGAAGCTTTGATGTAACATTTGTAAAAGCTAAAGGCTCTACAATGTGGGACATTAACAAGAAAAAATATATCGACTTTATTGCAGGTATTGGAGTTAACTGTCTTGGACATAACTACAAACCATTAGTAAAAGCAATTGCAAAACAGGCAAAAAAACAGATTCACATTTCAAATTATTTTTTCAGTGATGTAGGAATCTGTTATTCCCTTGATCTTCTTGAACAGACAGGCTTTGACAGAGCTTACTTTGGTAACTCAGGGGCAGAAGCAAACGAAGCTGCAATCAAGCTTGCAAGAAAATACGGTCAGCTTAACGGCGGCGATAAAAGAAAGACAATCGTAACTCTTGAATCTTCATTCCACGGAAGAACTTTGGCAACTCTTACAGCAACTGGTCAGGATAAATTCCATCCTGACTGCTTTGCTCCATATCCTGATGGATTTAAAACAATTAAGGCAAATGACTATGAAAGTCTTAAGGGTGCATTTGATGATAACACTGCAGCTCTCTTTATTGAATGTATTCAGGGAGAAGGTGGCGTGAACGTAATCGATAAAGAATGGGCACAGGCTGCTGCAAAAGCTGCAAGAGACGCTGGTGCAATCGTAATGTGTGATGAAGTTCAGACTGGAATCGGAAGAACAGGAACATTTCTTGCAAGCGATGCTCTTGAAATCAATCCAGAAGTTGTAACACTTGCAAAAGGTATTGCAGGTGGAATTCCAATGGGCGCTTGTCTTTTTAGAGGAAAAGCAAAGGATGTATTTGTAGCAGGTGACCATCAGTCTACATTTGCAGGTAACCCACTTGCTTGTAGTGCTGCAGAAATTGTTCTTGCTGTTGTAAACAATGAAGATTTCCTTAAAGATGTTGTAAACAAAGGTGATTATATCAGAAATATCATCAAATCTTGGGATCTTCCAATCGTTAAAGATGTAAAGGGAAAAGGTCTCATGATTGGAACTCAGATTGATTCTTCGATTAAACCATTTGATATTGAAGTTAAATGTCTTGAAGAAGGTCTTTGTACAACAACTGCAGGAAAGGATGTTGTAAGATTCCTACCACCTTTGACAATCTCTTATGATGAAATTGATGAAGGCCTTAAGATTTACAAGAAGGTTCTTGAAGGCTTTTGTAAATAATTTTTCCTGAGTCAGATACTACAATTACTTGTTGAGACGACTTAGAGTCCATTGAGTTTGACAAATGAATTTATTTAAGGCAAAATATAAAATATGAATAAGACAGTTTACATTATTGGTCACAGAAATCCAGATACTGATGCAGTAGTTTCTGCTGTTAGTTATGCAAAATTAAAGAATCTGCTTGGAATGCCAGAATATAAAGCCGCAAGGGCAGGACATCTTAATCCCCAGACTTCATATATTTTTGATAAATTTAATGTTCCTCGTCCGGAGTATCTTCCTGACTTAATTCCAAAAGTTAAGTTTTTCATGCAGAATGAAATTCAGACTGTAACAGAGGATTCTTCAATCTGGGAATCTATTGCATTGATGGAAAAAAATGAAAATCGAGTAATGAGCGTTGTGGATAATGATGGAAAATATTGTTCACTATTGCATTATTCTGGTTTTGCAAAAGGTGTGCTTTCAATTTTGAATCCTGAAAAAAAACACCGTTTTCCAACAACAATAAAATTGATTCAGAAAACTCTTAATGCTCAACCAATTTATATTGCTGGCGATGCTGATTCAACTTTTAAAGCTTCAATTCATGTAGCATCTTCTTCTATTGAAACATTTGAAAAAAGACTTGCAGCTCATTCTTCAGAAGATATTGTTGTAATTGCATCTGACAGAAAAGATATTCATAAAATCTGTATTGAACATAAAGTTAAACTTTTAATTACAACAAGCAATTGTGTTATTGATAAAGAATTAAAAAGCCTTGCTGAAAAAAATGGTGTTTCTGTAATTGTTAGCCCATATTCAACAGCACCAACTTCTATGCTTATTGCATACTCAATGCCAGTAAGTTCAATAGGGGATGCTGATATAAAAACAGTGCAGGTTAATGACTCTGTTTCAAAAATTAAAGATATTTTGAAAGACGCTCATTGTAAATATCTTCCTGTTGTTGATGAAAATAGTAAGGTAGTTGGAATGATATCTGAACATGACCTTATGAAGGAACCTAATATTGAGGTAATTCTTGTAGATCATAATGAACTTTCACAGGCCGTTGAAGGTGTTGAACATTATAAGATTCAGGAAGTTGTAGATCATCACAGAATTGGTGCAATTTCAACTAAAAATCCAATTACTTTCATTAATCGTCCTGTTGGATCAACATCTACTCAGATTGCAGGAATGTATCAGGAATATAAAATTGCAATACCTAAAGATATCGCATCTTTACTTTTATGCGGAATTCTTTCAGATACATTAATTCTTCAGTCTGCTACTACAACTAATGTGGATATAGAAATGGCAGAATATCTTTCTAGTATTACAGATCTTGATATAAAAGAGCTTGGAAATGAAATTCTAATTGCCGGAAGTAATATTTCAGGCCGTGAAGCTGGTGAACTTGTACGTCAGGATCTTAAGGAATATTCTGAAGGAAAGGTTGTTTATACTGTCAGTCAGATTGAAGTTGGAAATACAAAAGAAGTTCTTACAAGAAAAGAAGAATTTATTAAAGAACTTGAAATTGAATGTCGTAGTCGTAAAGCTTTATTCTCATGTCTTCTTGTTACTGATATTACAACTCTTTCAAGTATTATGTTAATTCATTCGGATCCTAAATTTGAACAATTTATAAACTTCCCAAAACAAGAAGACAATGCATATTACCTGCAGGGAGTTGTTTCAAGAAAAAAACAATTGATTCCACTTTTAACTGAAAGAGTTTCGAATTATCTAAAGTAAGGAGTATAATTTTTTTTTGAAGCTTATCTTGAAAATGCTAACGATTAATGAAACCGGAGTTGCATTATCCACAATCTCCGGGAAGGTTAATCAAGTGGTTTGGAATCATGTATTTGCATAATTCTGTTCTTTTTTGCAATATATAATTCTTTGTCAGCTTTAATAAGAAGTTTTGAAATAATGTTACAATCTTCGTTGACTTCTGTACAGCCGAGACTCATGCTTATGTTGAATTTTTCAAGGTTGCGGTTGTTGATAAAGGTTGTTTCATTTTTAATACGGTTTTTAAATCTTTCAAAACCTAATCTGTCCATTTCTTCTACATAAACAGCAAATTCATCACCGCCAAGACGTCCTATAATGTCAGTATTTCTACATGCCCTCTGAAGTACTTCAGCTTCTGCCTGAATTGCTCTGTCTCCTGCATCATGACCATATGTGTCATTAATTAATTTCATACCATCCATATCGCAGAAAATGATCATACCAGATTTGTTTTTTGCAATAGTGTCTTTTATTGCTTTTTGTGCAGCATTCATAAAACCACGACGGTTGTAAATTTTTGTAAGTTCATCTGTTGTTGAAAGTATAGAAAGCTCTGAACTATATTTCTTTAGTTTAGAATTAGAACTTTCAAGCTTTAAGTTTTCTTTTTCTTCGTTATCAAGTCTAATAGCTGATGTAATTTCTTTTGAGAAAAGCTCAAGAACAACTTCGTAATAAAGTAAGTCATTTTCAGTTAATGGAACTAAAATATATCCATACTGTAATTGAGTTTCGAATAATGGATAAACAACCAGACTATCAAATTCTGTATTAAAAGTTCCTGCTGGAATCATATCTTTAACAGGATTTGTTTCCTTAGGTACAATATTTGCTTTTCTTGTTCCTAATTCATATGAAAAAATGCGTGTTGCTTTTTCAGGAATTTTGAATTCTCCGGTATTTGGTGCATATTTTTTGGGTCTGTCATAAATAAATATAGCCATACCTTTAAGGGATATTCGTTCAATATAATCTGGAAGTAAATCAAAAAGCTTTGTCAGGTTTACAACTGTCATTGAGCTTTGTGCTAACTGATGAAGAGAGTACAACTCTGTGTTTATGTTTCCAGGGTTATTGTGAATAATCTGAGTTATTTCATTCAAATTGAAATTTACTTCATTTCCGTTTTTGTCAATGTAATCAACAAGAAATTTGTCCTTTGACAAACAACCACAGCTTGATCTGAATATTTCAAAGCTGTCAATTTTTTTATGAACAGGAGTCTTATTACCATTAAGATAGTTGTGTAAAAGTAAAGCTGCCTGGTATCCTTGTTCGTTTAATTGGGGATTAATAGTAGTTAATGTTGGAAGAGAATAGTTTGCCCCTTTGTAGTTGTCAAATCCCGTGATAGTAACATCTTCTGGAATTCTTACAGAACAATCTTCAAGTCCTTTTATGGCACCAATTGCCATTGAGTCATTCAAACTTACAACACAATCAAAGTCTACGCCATTGTTCATAACATATTCTTTGATATTCATTTTTGCGCTGTTTTTATTAAAATCACAGTTAAGTATATGTGATTTGTTGATTTTAATATTATGTTTTTCAAGAACTTCCAAAAACCATTTTGTTCTGTTTCTTGAATCAACATTAGTGTCATGAGAAGTCAGAAGGATAAAATTTGTTTTGTTATGTTTTTCAATCAGGTGAGAGATCATTCTCTTGAAGGCATCTTCTGAATCACTGGTCACGCAGTTTTTTCCAGGCAGAGCCATTCCTATATGAACAGTAGGAAGTGGTTCCAGTTGGGAGATGCAGTTAAGAAAATCCTTTTCATCTATAAATGAAGACAAAGAAGCTGAACTTAAAATTAATCCATCAAGATTATTTGCTGAAATTAACCCTTTTATTCCACCATACCTGTATTCATAACTATATTTGTCTGCATGTTTAGCATTAATAGGAAAAATAAAAAGTTGATGATTGTAATCCTTACAGAATTTTTGCACTCCACGAATTAATTCAACATTGTATTCATCGTGAATATTATGTACTGCAAGTCCAAATATTCTCTGCATTAGCTGATAAACCTTCTATTAAAATTTATTCCCATCCGAATGTTGCAGGTGGCTTATTCGTTGCATCAAAATACAATGCGTCAACAAAATCAAGTTCTGCAATTTTATGTACAATAGTGTATAAAAGTTCTTCAGGAAGCATTGCAAAGCGTGCAGTCATTACATCTTCTGAAATGACTGGACGTAAAACAAATGTTGCTTTGTCTTCAGCTGAAGCATATGGTAAATCGATTGTTAAATGCTGGAATATTTTATTATACCATCCTGATTTATGAAGTTCTGTTAAAACAATGTTATCAACTTCACGAAGCTGATCAAGTCTGCGTTTATCGCAGAAACCTTCCTGAAGTTTTAAATCTTCATCTTTAACAGATGGTTTCTGGTAAAGTTTTATACAAGTTCTATTGAGGAATTTTGCAGCATTGGTGATGGTAGAAGAACATTCTTCAATTTTTTCACGCTTTCCAGGGAAGTGATAGAAACCATTACCTTCATCTTTAAAAGTTAAAAGAGCAGGGAATCTGTAAGTTCTGAAGTCTCCCTGAACACCAACGCTTCTTACAGGAAGAACAGTACGTTTTAAATCCTGTGTGCAATGTGCACAGAACATATCAAGCTTAATTTCTTCAAGTTCCTTCTTTGCAGCTGCAAGTTCTTCATCATCTTTAGAAGTCCATGATTTTCCATCGTTACAGAGAACATTGATTGAAAGTCCAGGTCCTGGAAATGGGTGGCGCATTACAAGTTCATCATCTAGGCCAAGTTTTTTTCCGATTGCGCGAACTTCATCCTTGTAAAGATCTCGGATTGGTTCAATAATCAACCCCCGTGCAATAAGATCCTGAATTCCCTGAACGCGGTTATGATGAGTTTTGATTGTGTGGGAATTTTTAGTTCCACCAGACTCAATAATATCTGGATACAAAGTTCCCTGAGCTAAAAGCCATTTATCCTCATCAAGATGCTGTTTTGCAACAACTTCATTTCTTACTGTAATAAAGTTTTCACCTACGGCCATTCTTTTTTTCTGCGGATCGGAAAGACCTGCAATTGCTTTAAGAAAGCTTTCGCTTGCATCCTCTACGATAAAGTTTTCAAATCCGAATTTACGGTAAGCAATATCGACATTTTTAGATTCATTCTTTCTCATGAAACCGTTGTCTATATGAAGACCAAGTACTCTGTCCTGACCTAAAGCTTTATTAAGAAGCGCGAAAGTAATTGTAGAATCAACACCGCCAGAGAGAAAGAGAAGAACATTTTTTCCTTCTGCCTGAGTCTTAATCTGTTCAAGAATAATCTGAAGAACTGTGTCCTGATCCCAGTTCTGTGACATTTCACAATATTTTGCAAAGTTTTCGAAAATCTGATTTCCGCATGGAGTATCTTTTACTTCACAGTGGAACTGGAGCGAAAAGCGTTTCTTTTCAAGGTTCTGAGTTGCTGCATATTTACAGTCCTTTGTAGAACCTACAGTTTCAAAACCATCACCAAGTTCAAAAACGCCGTCCTGGTGGCTCATCCACACCTGCTGATTTTTTTCAATTCCTTCAAAAAGAGGACATTTTACTTTGTCATTTAATTCAAGAGTTGAAAAACCAAATTCACCAACCGCAGCTTTTCCGATTTTACCATTGTATCCCTGCTGAACAATATAGTGTCCATAACAAAGACCCAAAATAGGAATTTCTAAATCAAGAATCTTAGAGTTGAATTCAGGAACTTTTTCATCATAGACAGAGGATGGTCCACCTGAAAAAACTATTCCCTTTACATTTTCAAAGGTTGAAACATCTGCGTTTGGAAGTGCAATTTCTGAATAATATCCAAGCATGCGGAAGCGTTTTGCAATAAGATGTGCATACTGAGAACCAAAATCAAGTACTACAATTTTTTCACGACTCATAAAAAATTCCTAAAAGTAAATATTTTTACTATAATATCAAAAAAAATCCTGTTAGTCCATAAAATGCAGTTTTGAATCAGGATGACTGTTCAGTTTGTTCATGTTCAGGAGCATCTTCAAGGTCAGAAACTTCATTAAGACTTGTTTCACTGGTGATTTCTTCTTCATAAATAAATGTATCTGTTATATTTCCAGTTTCTTTTGTTAAATCTTTACTGTAATCTGTATTATCTTTTACGGTGATTTCAATTTTCATATCAAGATCACCCTGGAGTATTGAAAATACGTAGTTTCTGATAATGTCTTTAGTAGTAGAAGAAGTAGATGGCATGAAAAGCATGACCATTGTGACATAATTAGGATTGTCCTTAAGTGCAAATACTGCTGCTTCTACATTAATTGTTTTTAATCCCAAAGCGATTACAATTGGCTTTAAAATTTCTTTTTCGGTAAAAATATTTCTGTCTTTTGATTTTAACATACATGCAAAACCTACAGAACTGATGTCAATAAGTCGCATAGGGTAGAGTCTTCCATTTTTACTTATGTGAACAAAGGTTCCTTCGTAGTTGGTGCAGTTAAGACGAACATATTGGCGTCTACCTTTGGCGCCATTAAGTTCACATATCTGAATGATCTTATCAGTAATTTTATCAAATGTGTCATTCAATGAAATAAATCCGCCTGGAATATTTGTTTTTAAAAGGAACTGGTTTTTATCAGATGTTTTTATGTTCTTTGATAGGATACCTATAATAGTGCTTTTTAGATTTTCATTTAATTCAAAAGATTTTATGAAATTAAACCATTGGTTTGTTGGAAGGATGCTGTCAATACAAATAAAACATATTGAATCAGGATTATTCTCAAGAATGGCTTTTGCACTTCTTGGATCATGAATATAGTAAGCCTCGTATTCAAGTGCACGAAGTCTGTCTATCAGAGTTGTTTTGATTGCATATGGAGGATTTATAAAATATATTTTTCTTCCAAAAATAGGAGGTTGATTTTCCATAATATATCTATTTTAAACTATGAAATATTATTTGTAAAATAAAAATAAGACCGGTAAAACCGGTCTTTGATATAACAGAATTAGAAGTCTGCCAATTTTGGTGCTCGTGGGTAAGGAATTACATCACGGATGTTTTCCATTCCAGTTACATAACGGATAAGGCGTTCAAAGCCTAGACCAAATCCTGAATGTGGAACTGTTCCGAACTTGCGCAGATCCATATACCAGTCATAGATTGATTCATCCATGTTGCGGTCTTTGATTGCTTTCATCAGTTTGTCGTAATCTTCTTCGCGTTCAGAACCACCGATAAGCTCACCGATTCCTGGAACGAGAACGTCTACAGCTTTTACAGTTTTTCCGTCTTCGTTAAGTTTCATGTAGAATGATTTGATTTCTTTTGGATAGTTGAAAACCATTACAGGACAACAGAAGATTTTTTCTGTAAGATATCGTTCGTGTTCTGTTGCAATATCACATCCCCAGTAAGGTGAGAATTCAAACTTAGCACCGTTCTTTTCTGCTTCCTGAAGCTTTTCGATTGCATCTGTATAAGAAATGCGAACGAACTTTGCATTTGCAACTTTTTCAAGACCTTCAATCAATCCTGGCTGGATTCTCTTATCAAAGAATTCAAGGTCAGAACGACATTTTGTCAAAGCCCAGTTTAAAAGATATTTAACAAAGTCTTCCTGAATGTCCATGTCATCATTAAGGTCAAAGAATGCCATTTCTGGTTCGATCATCCAGAACTCTGCAAGGTGGCGTGGTGTGTTTGAATTTTCTGCACGGAAAGTTGGTCCGAATGTATAAACTCGGCTCAATGCTGTTGCAAGAGTTTCTGCTTCAAGCTGACCAGAAACTGTAAGGCTTGCTTTCTTTCCGAAGAAGTCTTTTGAGTAATCGACGATCTTGTGTGCATCTTCAATTTTCATTCCACCAAGACCAGCTTTAACACCAAGTTCTGCAATCTTTTCCATTGAGAGGGTAGTTACCTGGAACATTTCTCCTGCACCTTCACAATCAGAACATGTGATTTCCGGAGCATTGATGTATTGGAAGCCTCTTTCCTGGAAGAAGGAATGAACTGCAAATGCCATTTGGTTTCTTACGCGGTAAACTGCACCGAATGTGTTTGTGCGTGCACGAAGATGTGCGTTTTCGCGAAGGTATTCCATTGACATTTTATTTTTCTGTAATGGATATTCATCCGGGTTACATGTTCCAAGGCATTTAAGTGTTTCAAGAGTAACTTCAACAGCCTGGCCTGAAGCAGGCGAAGGAATGATGATACCTTCTGCACGGATAGAAGCTCCAGTGTTGAGCTTTTTAAGTTCTTCTTCAATATTATTTACATTTGCATTTGCTGAAGGAGCGTTACGGTCAAATGTGAGCTGAATGTTTGCAAAACAACTTCCGTCATTTACCTGAATAAAAACAAGGTTCTTTGAATCGCGGACCGTACGAACCCATCCGCATACTGTTACTTTTCTTCCGTCTGGAGAAGATGCAAGTAAATCTTTAATTAATGTTGGTACCATTTTTGTACCCTCCTAAGAATGTAAATAATGAAAGATATTTTAATTATTTATTGATATTTCTTCAATATGGGGGATAATATAATTGAATGATTTAATGTATTATAATAAAATATAATAATTGATTTCCCAGTTCGGAGGAATTTTATGAAGGAAGAGAACAAAGAAAAATCAAAGGAATTTATGACAAAAGCAAAGGAATTATTTGATCGCGGTATTTTAGCATCAAAAAAAGCTTTTGGTGTAGCAGGGGAAGCTGTTCAGGATTTTAGTGACAAAAGTGTTACAACAATCGAAAAGAAACAGCTGGAAGCTAAAGTAAAAAAGCAGTACACGTTATTAGGTGAAATTGCAGCAAAACAGCTTTCAAAGAAAGGTGCTGCAGTAACAACAGATGATGAAAAAGTTTGTGCTATCATGAAAGAAATCGCAAGACTTAATAAAGAGATTAAAGTTCGTGATCAGGCTCTTGCAGACGGAAAAGCAAAGGCAGAAGAAAAGAAAGCTACTTCAAAAAAGTGTAAAACAGCAAAAAATGTGCCAGCAAAGACTACAGCAAAAAAATCTTCAGCAAAGAAACCTGCAGCAAAGACAACAGCTGCTAAAAAAACAACAAAAAAATAAGCTGATCCAAATATAAAAGAATAACCGCAGGCATATTTTATTCCTGCGATTATTCTTTTATATCATATTTTAAAATTCTAAAATGGCAATCTTTACAGGTTAAGGAATGTTAAAAACGAATAAAAAAAAATCAAAAATTTTCAAAAAAAATGAAAAAAGTTGTTGACACAAAATCATAAAAGATGATATATTCACATCACTCGCCGCTAAGGCAAGTGCAGCAACAAAAGTTGCAAGATATTTGAAATATAAAATCAGGGAAGGAAAGAA
>JAHAZA010000096.1 GCA_018385415.1 Treponema sp.
TAATAGCAAAAAATGTTGATTTAAGTTTGATTCCACAAAAAAATGATTTTAATAAAGCTTTAGAAATTCCATATACAAATAAAGGAGAAAAATTTAGTTTTATTGACCTTTTCGCAGGAATAGGTGGCTTTAGAATGGCTTTGCAAAATTGTGGTGGAGAATGTGTTTTTTCTAGCGAATGGGATGAATCAGCAAAACAGACTTATTTTGCAAATTATGGTGAAGTGCCTTTTGGCGATATTACTAAAATAAATGTTGAAGACATCCCTGATTTCGATGTTCTTGCAGGCGGTTTCCCTTGCCAGCCATTTAGTTCAATTGGAAAAAGAGAGGGGTTTAACCATAAAACACAAGGAACACTGTTTTTCTATATTGCAGAAATTATAAAAGCAAAACAACCAAAAGCATTTATTTTGGAAAATGTTACAGGTTTGCTTACACACGATGAAGGAAGAACCTATGAAACAATAATGGATGTCCTTCAATATGAACTCAATTATAATGTAAAGGCACAAGTTTTGAACAGTGCAAATTTTGGAGTTCCACAGGAAAGAAAACGATTGTATTTTATTGGTTTCAGGAAAGATGTTTATTCTTCTGAAATAAAATTTCCTGATGGTAATGAAAAAAAAGTTGGAATCGGGCAATTTGTAGAAAAAGATGCAAAAGGTCCTTCAATTTCTAAGCATTTACAGCAAACTTACATCTTCAAAAAAGATGATGGGCATCCGGAAATCATAGATTCAAATTCTGATTTTCCTGTAAAAACTCTGTGTGCATCGTACCATAAGATTCAAAGAATTACAGGAACTTTTGTGCGTGGTGGCGAAACAGGATTGCGCTTGCTTACAGAAAATGAATGTAAAGCTATTATGGGCTATCCGAGAGATTTTAAAATTCCTGTTTCAAGAACGCAAATGTATCATCAGTTCGGCAACTCCGTTGCCGTTCCTGTTGTAGAAAAACTTGCGGAAAAAATCGTAAGCAATTTATAAAAGTTGGAGAGTTTATGCCACAGTTTTCAAACAGTGATAAACAAGAACATGGAAAAAATGCAAAATCTGCATTGGAATCAATTTTGCTTGAATGTAAAAATTATGCTTACATCAAAGAAATTATAAAAGATTACCGATGTGGTTATGCAGAATATGATAACGCTCAATTCTACTGCAATTTTGTAATTGTTTTTCAAGATGACACAAAATGGATTGTTAATATTACAACTTCATTCCGTTCAGACAGATTAAAAGGCAATCAATGGGATACATACAACATCAAAGAAATTGACCCATCAATTTCAAAATCAGTTTTAGTTTATCCCGATGATTTATCACAGGATGATAAGGATGATTTTCTTCTGTATAAATTTAAAATCATAAACAAAAAGCATTTCTCAGCGATAGATGATATTGTAGGACAGCAGGAATTGTTCGAACTTATTGAAAACTATGCGAACAAAAATCTTTCTGTTGGTGTAAAAAAAGATTTACAGGGAAATAATTTTGAATCTTACATTTCAACTGTTTTAAGTAACGAGAAAAATCTTGAAAAATGGAAAACTTCAAATCCGAAACTTGTTGGTATTCATTATGATTTCTTTGAGAAAATATTGTTTTGTTTCAATCTTGACAAAACAACAGTTTCTAAAATCAATGCCACCTCTGATAAAAAGGTAATTGGAAATTTAAAAACATCAGGTTCTCCAAAAACTGATATTATTGTAACGGTTATCCTTGAAAATGGAACAGAAAAACATTTTACAATTAGCTGCAAGAAAACAAATGCAAAATCTGTAAGCGTTCATCAATATACTTCCGATGCTTTTGCAGATGTTTTGGATTCAGAAAATGAAAAACTTCGTACTCTCTTGCAAAAATTCCAAGAAAATGGAAATTTACGAGATTTTGGCGATGAAAATTCAATAGCCTTAAGAGACGAATTAAAGCCACACTTGGAGAAACTTGTAAGATGGGTTATCGGCGGTTATGGTGGCAAAGTTCAGAATCAGTTACAACTTGCAGATTATATTTTGATTTCTGATGAAAAAGATATTTTTATTCATACTCTTGAAGAATATACACAAATGCTTTTAAAACCAGAAAATGTAAGTCATTTTGGAACTCCATTTCAATGGACTTTTGCATCTGGGAGAAAAGGTAAAGATATTCAGTTAAAGTGCAAAATACAGAAATAAGAATAATCACATAACAAGAAGTTCAAAGCCGACACAGGCTCAAGGCCTGTGCGGTTTAACTCATTGTTATGCTCACAGCCCACTGGGCTGGTAGTTTTATAGAAATATAGAATTTTGGGCATTTCAAAATTCTCCAAAACAAAATTTGGGAAAAAGAAATGCCTGGAAATTCAAATTTAACAGACTCAAGAAATGCTAAAGCAGACGAATTTTATACTCCTCTTTCGATGATAGAAAATGAACTTAAACATTACAAAAATCACTTCAAAGGAAAAACTGTACTATGCAACTGTGATGATCCAAGAGTAAGCAATTTTTTCAGATATTTTGTAATGTATTTTGATGTACTTGAACTCAAAAAAGTAATTGCAACATGTTACAAAAATGATGATGCAGATTTATTTTCACAGGAAAACGTAGAAAAAGCTGTTTACTTAGAATATGACGGAACAATCAAATACACTGGCGAAGAAGATTTTGCCAAAATTCCGTGTAAAGAATTAAAAGGTAACGGTGACTTTAGAAGCCAAGAATGTGTTGAGTTTTTAAAAGAAGCTGATATTGTCGTAACAAATCCTCCGTTTTCGTTATTCAAAGAATATATTCCTTTTCTTTTCAAATACAACAAAAAATTTCTTGTCATTGGAAACATAAACAATATAACTTACAACGCAATAATTCCTTTGATAAAAGAAAACAAAATGTGGTGCGGAATAAATGACGGTCATTTCTGGTTTCAAGTTCCACCACATTACGAAGAAAAGAAAACTGATTTCAAAATTGAAAACGGTATAAAATACCGCAGGATGGGAAATATATGCTGGTATACAAATCTTGAAATTAGTAGAACACATGAAATTCTTGAGACAGGAAAAAGATTTGCTTCTGAAAAATATGAACGCTATGAAAATTACGATGCAATTCATATAGAAGCGGTTACAGACATTCCCATGGATTATGATGGTGCAATGGGTGTTCCAGTAACATTTTTTACAAAATACAATCCCGAACAGTTTAAGGTTCTTGGTCTTACTGACAGTACAGACTGTAGCCCAGAAGTTGAAAAAGTTAGAATTCCAAATACATTCCGCGGTCGCGGAATGATAAACGGAAAACAAAAGTATGCAAGAATTCTAATTCAGAAAATAGGAAAATAAAAATGGATATTACACCAGTAGAAATAACAGTCAGAGATTTAGTGAAAGATTTTGAGGATAACGCAGAAAACGGCGTTCGTGCTTACGGTAAAAAACTGGACATTCGTCCGCCTTATCAGAGAGAATTTGTTTATAATGACAAACAGCGTGCGAAAGTAATTGAAACCGTAACAAAAGGTTATCCTCTCAACACAATGTATTGGGCAAAAAGAAAAGATGGAACTTATGAAATTATTGATGGCCAGCAAAGAACTTTGAGTATCTGCCAATATGTAAATAATGAGTTTACATTCAATTATAAAAACTTCAAAACATTACAAGAATCTGAAAAAGAAAAACTTTTGAATTATAAACTTTCTGTATATATCTGTGACGGCGATGACAAAGAAAAACTCGATTGGTTTGAAACAATAAACATCGCAGGTGCTGAGCTTACAAAACAGGAACTTAGAAACGCAGTTTATTCAGGTATATGGGTAACAGATGCAAAAAGACTTTTTTCAAAAACAAATTGTGCTGCTTACAACATCGGAAGTAAATATGTAAGTGGAGAACTCAATAGACAGGCATATTTGGAAACTGCAATAAAATGGATTAGCGGAGCAAAAAATGACGGTGAAATCCGTGAATATATGGCAAATCATGTAGACGATGAAAATGCTCAGCCGCTTTTTGATTATTTCAGCGATGTAATAAACTGGGTAAAAAAGTTGTTTCCGACATATCGTAAACAAATGAAATCTATAGATTGGGGAGTTTTGTATAAATTATATGGTAATTCTTCTGCCTTTACAGCAGAAGAACTTGAAATAGAAGTTTCAAAACTTATGCAGGACACGGACGAAGTTCAAGACCAAAAAGGTATTTATTGGTATGTATTCGACCATGATAAGCATCATCTGAATCTAAGACAATTTTCTGACCATCAAAAAACAATAATGTATGA
>JAHAZA010000097.1 GCA_018385415.1 Treponema sp.
GAATACTATATTTATGTCAGAAAATAATACTCTCTCTAATGTTTCATTCAAAAAGGTTGTTACACCAATCAGATTTGGTATCGATGTTGGTTCTACAACCGTAAAAGTTGCCGCTTTAGGTGATAAAGATGAACTTTTGTACAGCGCGTATGTAAGACATCGTGCTGACATCAGAAGCACTATCATCAAGGTTGTTACTGATGCAATGGACGAACTTTCGGCAAAATTACCAGAAGGCGAAAATCAGACTTTATCTGTAAAGGTAACTGGTTCGGGCGGTCTTGCTGTTTCCCATTGGCTTTCTGTTCCGTTTATTCAGGAAGTAATAGCGGCAACAACTGCAGTTAGAAAGATTATTCCACAGACTGATGTTGTAATTGAACTTGGTGGTGAAGATGCCAAGATCACATATTTTAAAGGTGGCGTTGAACAGCGTATGAACGGAACTTGTGCCGGTGGTACTGGTGCTTTTATCGATCAGATGGCTGCTCTTCTTGAAACTGATGCTGCCGGTCTTAACGAGCTTGCAAAAGGAGCTACAACAATTTATTCAATTGCAGCCCGCTGTGGTGTATTTGCAAAAACTGACGTTCAGCCTTTGATCAACGAAGGCGCCCGTCGCGAAGATATTGCTGCTTCTATTTACCAGGCTGTTGTAAGCCAGACAATTTCTGGTCTTGCATGTGGTAAGCCTATCCGCGGTCATGTAGCATTCCTTGGAGGTCCACTTCACTTTATGGACCAGCTCCGTTACCGCTTTATCGAAACTTTAAAATTAAAAGACGATGAAATCATCGTTCCGGAAAATTCCCAGCTCTTTGTTGCAACAGGAGCTGCTTATTCTGCAGAACGCAAATTTATTGTTAACGCTGAAGGTAAGGAATATTCATTCCCTACAATTAAAGAATTCAAAGATAGTCTTACAAAACTTGTGGGGGCTGAGCTTTCAGAAGTGCAGCGCCTTGAACCATTGTTTACAACTGAGACAGAACTTGAGGAATTCAGAAAGCGCCATGCAGGTGAAGTTGCTCTTCGCGGAAATCTTGATGAAGCTAAAGGTCCAGTATTCTTAGGACTTGACTCAGGTTCTACAACAACAAAGGCTGTCCTTACTGACAAAGACGGCCGCATTCTCTGGAATTACTATACACATAATGCAGGTTCTCCTGTGGACATCGCAGTCAAGATGCTCAAGGAGCTTTATTCCCGTCTTCCAAAAGATGTTTACATTGCCCGTGCAGTTTCTACAGGTTATGGTGAAGCTTTGTTCCAGGCCGCATTAGGCGTTGACTCTGGAGAAGTTGAAACAATCACTCACTTTAGGGCTGCAGATTTCTTTGTTCCTGGCGTTGAGTTCCTTCTTGATATCGGCGGTCAGGACATGAAGTGTCTTCGCATGAAAGATGGTGCAATCGTTTCAATTCAGCTTAACGAAGCATGTTCATCTGGTTGTGGTTCCTTCCTTGATAACTTTGCCCGTACAATGGGTATGGATGTAAAGGAATTTTCACAGATCGCACTTATGGCAAAAAAGCCGGTTGACCTTGGAAGCCGTTGTACTGTATTCATGAATTCCCGCGTAAAGCAGGCTCAGAAAGAAGGTGCAACTGTTGCTGATATTTCTGCAGGTCTTTCTTATTCTGTAATTAAAAATGCTTTGTTCAAGGTTATTAAACTTCGCAAAGCTTCTGATATTGGAACTAAAGTTGTTGTTCAGGGTGGAACTTTCTTTAACGATGCAGTTCTTCGCGCATTTGAAAAAATTGCCGGCGTAAATGTATTCCGTCCTGATGTTGCAGGTCTGATGGGAGCTTACGGTTCTGCTTTGATCGCATGTGACCAGTGGATTGATCTTATGACACCAAAGCCAGGTGAACCTGAAGGTACTGTTCACGATGTTCGTTCTGGTATTGCAACTGTTGAACAGCTTGAAAACTTTAAGGTTGAACTTGATCTTCGCCGCTGTGGTAAATGTCAGAACAACTGTCTTTTGACTATCAACACATTCCGTGCAAAAGATAAAGACGGAAATGAAACAGCCCGTACATTTGTAACTGGTAACAGATGTGAAAGAGGTCTTGAGATTGAAGGGGATGCACAGATCATCGATGCTTCAAACAAAGCGAACACAAATATCAAAGTTGATGAAAAGGATGAAATTCCAAACCTCTTTGCATGGAAATACAAACGCGTATTTGATTATGTTCCATTAAAACCAGAAGATGCCCCAATGGGTGATGTAGGAATTCCTCGTATTTTGAATATGTACGAAAACTATCCATTGTGGTTTACATTCTTTACAAAGCTTGGTTTCCGTGTTCGTCTTTCACCTCGTTCTACTCGCAAGGTTTACGAAAAAGGACTTGAATCAATTCCTTCTGAATCAGTTTGTTATCCAGGAAAAATTTCTCACGGACATATTGAATCTCTATTGCAGGCCGGATGTAAATTCATTTTCTATCCATGTGCACCTTATGAAAAGCAGGAAGATGCAGGAGCAGGAAACCACTACAACTGTCCGATTGTAACAAGCTACCCAGAAGTTTTGCGCAACAATATTGATGCTCTCCGTCAGGATTCGAGCATTCTTTATTTGGATCCATTCCTTCCTGTTTATGACAAGAAGCGTTTGGGATACCGTCTCTTTGAAGAACTCCATCCACACTTTCCAACATTGACTTTTGAAAAGATCATGGATGCAGTAGAAGCTGCCTGGGCTGAACAGGAAAAATTCCGTGAAGATGTAAAGATTGCTGGTGAGGAAGCTCTTGAAACAATCATTACAAACGGAGTAAACGGTATTGTTCTTGCCGGCCGTCCATATCATCTTGACCCAGAAATTAATCATGGTATTCCAGAAATGATCAATGGACTTGGACTTGCTGTATTTACAGAAGATTCCCTTGCTCACTTTGGTGCAATTGAACGCCCGCTGCGTATCATCGACCAGTGGGTTTACCATAATCGTCTTTACAGAGCTGCAAGCTTTGTAGCAGGAACTCCAAATCTTGAACTTGTTCAGCTTACTTCATTTGGTTGTGGACTTGATGCTGTTACAGCAGACCAGGTTGATGAAATCATGAAGGCAAAAGGCCGCATGTATACTTTAATCAAGATCGATGAAGGAAGTAACCTTGGTGCCGTCCGCATTCGAATCCGTTCTCTCATTGCGGCAGTTAAAGAACGAGAACGCAATCACAAGAAATATCCTGTAAAACCTGCTTCATATCAACGCCAGGTATTTACAAAAGAGATGAAGTATAAACATACAATCATCGGTCCTCAGATGTCTCCAATTCACTTTAGAATTTTGCAGAAGGCATTCCAGTACTGTGGTTATAACTTTGTAATTCTTGATGCTGTTGATCCAAAGGCTGTAGAAACAGGATTGAAGTATGTTAATAACGATGCTTGTTATCCTTCTATTCTTGTTGCAGGTCAGATGATTGCAGCCCTTGAATCTGGAAAATATGATCTTGATAATACATCGTTGATTATTACTCAGACTGGTGGTGGTTGTCGTGCTACAAACTACATTGGTTTTATCCGTCGTGCATTAAACGATGCAGGATGGGGACATATTCCTGTTCTTTCATTAAGTGCACAGGGATTTGAAAAAAATCCTGGATTTAAAATTACACCGGTATTGCTACATCGTTGTCTTATGGCAATTATGGCTGGTGATGTATTAATGCGTGTTCTTTACAGAACTCGTCCTTACGAAAAAGTTCCAGGCAGCGCAAATGCTCTTTATGAAAAATGGAGTGCACGAGCAGAGCAGTGTATTAAATCAACATCATTTGTTAAGTATCATAAACTGATAAAGAATATAATCAAGGAATTTGATGAACTTCCACTTCTTCCTGTTAAGAAGCCTCGAGTTGGTGTAGTAGGTGAAATTCTTGTAAAATTCCATCCTACTGCAAACAACAAGATTGTAGAAACAATCGAAGCAGAAGGTGCAGAATGTGTAATGCCGGATCTGGCTGACTTCTTTTTCTATTCATTCTCCACAGGAATTTTCCGTCACGAAGAACTTGCATTCCCTAAGAAGACAGAGCGCAATGCAAAGCTCTTTGTATGGTTCCTTGAATTGTATCGTAACAAGATGAAGAAGTATCTTAATAAGTCTCATCGCTTTGAAGCTCCAAATTCAATTTATAAAATGATGGACAGTGTTGATGATATTGTTCAGCTTGGAAATATTACTGGTGAAGGCTGGTTCCTTACTGCAGAAATGGTTGAGCTTATCCATTCTGGTTGTCCAAGCATTGCATGTGTTCAGCCATTTGCATGTCTTCCAAATCATGTAACAGGTAAGGGAATGATTAAGGAACTTCGACGCCGTTATCCTGAAAGCAACATCAGTGCAATCGATTACGATCCGGGAAGCTCAGAAGTTAACCAGCTTAATCGTCTTAAGCTTCTTCTTTCTAACGCACCAGCAGGTAAGCATCCTGATGAAAACAAAGACGGAATGCTTGAAGTATGGAATGGAAAGAAATACGATCTGGTAAAACCAGAAGTAAGACTTGCAGAAGGGGCAAATGTATTTACAGATCCAGAACCTGTAGATGACCTTCATATGCCACCAGCTGGAAACTAATTATCTGTAGGTTTGTTTTTGAGTCAGGAATCTGAGGGGGATGAATGAAGTCTTGTAAAAAAATATTTGCAGCGGTTATTTCTGCTGCTTCATTACTTATGTCTTCACTATATGCAGAATACAATAGTCTTGGTATTCCTGATTCTGCAGAAATTAGAAAAACTATTATAGATAACTGGCTGAATCAGGACCTGGAAGGCATCCGTATGCAGAATTCTCAAATACGTGCAAATAAAGCCGGAGAAATTTTTCAGATAAGCCTTGAAGAACAATCTGATGTTTTTGCTGTTTATGTTTCACCAAGAACTCAGATTAATATTGATGTTTATGACAGCACAGGTGTTCATACCGTTACAGAAGATGCCTATCCGGTAAATGCTTTCGGTTCATGGATGTATGTTCGCAGCAAAGATGACGGAAAGCCTGAATATCTTCGCATATATGTTGCAAAAAACAGTGATGTATATATTCAGTTTAAACCTCATAAAAATGTTACAACTTGTGATTTTGTAATATTCAATTCTTTTGCAGCACAGAATGTTCCTCTTGGAATACCATTTGAAAAGCTTTTAACTTCAAGTGTTCAGGAAATTTATAATCTGACAAAAAATTCTCTGCCTTGGAATTATTCTGGTTATGTTCAGAATCAGTATGATTCAAATATTTTGATGGTAAAAACTATTCGTACATATCTTAAGGATATTGCATATGAAAACGATGCGATGTACGACGAAATTGGAAAAAATATTTCAATCACAAAAGGAACTTTGCATATTCCTGAAGAACGAAATAAAGGTAAGCTTGTTCTTTCTTCATGTGGTTTTGTAAAATGGGTTGTTGATGGACTTGTTGATCCTATCGCAGGAAGCTACTTAAAGCGCGGACCTTTAATTGAATCTACAGTTGAATATAATCCTACAGGTTATCAGGGAAATTTAAATAATTCTTTCAATACAAACTTTAGTCTGGACTGGACCCGTAATCTTGCAGCAGCAGCGCTGTCTGTGAGAGCAAAGAAAACATACCTTTATAAAGATACTGGTGTAGATGTAACAGTAGAACCTTTTACAGCTGTTTACACAAGTAAAGGTGTTACTAATACAGCAGGTTATATTAAAAATACAGGATATCAGCCGGATAATCTTAAAGCGCTGCTTTATGTGCTGGCAATTACTGAGCCTGATTATTTTTATCTTGCAGCTATACGTCAAACAGATAGAAAAAGTTCTGAAGTTAAAGTGTTTAATGATGCTGCTGTAATTTTCCCATTCTTTGATAAAAACGGAACATTCCATATTTCTGTATTTATGGATGGTGAAGAGTTAAAGTATAACGATTTTGAAAAATATCTTGTAAAATCTAAAGATTGCTTCGTACATTTGACAAGAATTAAAACTTCATCGAACTTTTATCCAATGGGAATAAAGGGTAAATAACTCTTTATTATTTACCCTTTATATTGTAGATAAAATAGTTTATAATAGAAATATGCTGCACGATGTGAAAGTTATTGCTTTTGATATTGATGGAACTCTATATCCTCAGATGAGATTTAATGTGAGAATTTTATTTCATTTTTTAACTCATTTGAAGTTCTATTTTAATTTCTGGCAGGTTCGTAAGGCTTTGCGTCGTTGTGCTCCGCTTCCTGATTTGTTCAGATATCAGGCAATTCTTCTTTCAGAACGATTGCATTGTACAACTCCGGAAGCAGAAAAATATCTTCAGGATTATGTTTATGGACCATATCCTGAAATTTTTAAAAAGGTAAAACCTTACAAGAATGTTAAAGAAACATTCATAAAACTTAAAGAAGCTGGTTATAAGGTTGCAATTCTATCCGATTTTCCTCCTGAACAGAAGGGAGATATCTGGGGAGTTCTTCCTTATTGTGATGGGGTTTATGGTGCTGAGCATATTGGTGCATTAAAACCATCAAAATATACGTTTGGTATTATGGCAAAGGAATTAGGCTTTCCATTGCAGAATATACTTTACGTAGGAAATAATAAAAAGTGTGATGTTGATGGCCCAAGAAATGCCGGAATGAAAACTGCATATCTTTTGCCATGGTGGCGCAGACTTCTACACATACCATTAAAGGAAGCGGATATATGTTTTAAAAACTATCGCCAATTTATGGACATTGTGTTAAAATAAAATATAAAACTTTTTGGGTGGGAAAAAGTGAATACATTCATTATCATTATCATTGCTGTAGCTGTGTCTGCAGTTTTTACTATTGCTTTAAAATTAATCGATAAAGACAAGAATTCAATGGAAAAGGTAAAACGCTATGCTGACAAGCGTTTAGGTGAATTTGAAACTTATTTTGGTGAAAAAGCAAAACAAATTAAAATGCATTCTGCGGAACTTGATGGTCAGCAGCAGCAGGCTGTAGCAGCTGTAAAAAAACTTGAAATTCAGATTGATGAATTTAAGGAAATGATTCATTCCCTTGAAAAAGATACAGGTGCAGTTCACTCAATCGAAGAAAAAATCAACGCATATGGTTCTAAAATTGAAACCCTTTCAGAAATGACATCTGCTGTTGAAGAGAATCTTAATAAAATCAAAGCTGAATCAAATTATATCAGCAAAGTAAATGACAAGCTTGCTGAAAGTAAATCAAGTCTCGATAAAATTGAAAAGCAGATTCCTGTTGTTATTCAGGAATTTTCTAAACGTAACAGTGAACAGCTTAAAATTATCGGTGCCGATTTACTTAAAAAATATGATGACCGCTCAAAAGAAATTGAAATAAATACAAAAAATGCTGTTGAACAGTATGAAGAAGTTAGAACTCGTATTAACAGCGATGTAAGTGGAATTTATTCAAACGCTGCAAAGAAGGTTGAAGCCCTTGAAGATGATGCGTTTAAGCGTTTAAGTGTTTTGTCTCAGGAACGTATTGAAACTTATAAAACACAAGTTGAACAGTCAGAAAATTCCATTAAAAAATATCAGACAGAACTTGAAGAACAGCTTGCAGAAATGCAGGAACGCTATGATAGTCTTTTCGATGAAGCTATCAGTAAGGCTGATGAGAAAGAAAAGGCCGCATACGAAAAATATACAAATACTGCAAAAAATCATATTGAAACATTTAAAACAAATGTTGAAGAAAAGATTCATACAATGCAGGATACAATCAAACAGAATCTTGCAGATTTGAAAACTCAGACTGCAGCAAGTGCAAAAGATGCGAAGGCTGCAATTACTGAACTTAAAGCAAGCTGTCAGGATGCTGTTGCTGAAGCAAAGGAATCTGGTAAAGAAGTTTCAGCACATAAAGAAGAAGTCGAAGCAGCAATTGCTAAATTTGAAAAAGATACTGCAAATAAAATTGCAGAAGTTAATAAGCGTCTTGAAGATGCTGTTAAGAAAGCTATTGCAATTTATGATTCTAAACAGGCAGAGAATCTGCTTCAGCTTGATAAGCAGCTTGATCAGTATAAAAAAGACATGTATTACAGACTGGAACGTCTTGAGACAAGTGGTCAGGATATTGATCAGCTCGAAAAGGTTCTTCATAAATCAATGGTAGAAACACAAAATCATGTAATGGCTGAATTTAAAGTGTTTACTGATGCCACAAAAGTTCAGTCTGATAGTCTTGCTACACAGATTGCAGATCTTGAATCTCATATGGATGAATTAAGAAGTCAGACAATGGACAGTGTTTCAGATAAACTTACAACATTTGAATCAGAATTTACAGCTAATCTTAAAGTACGTGAAGAAAAGATTCAGGAAGATCTTGATAGCTGGAAACAGAATATTGATTCAAGAGTTGATACATTTACAAATACCCTTGAAGAAAATGCTGTGTCTAGAATTGATGTAATTAATGCACAGGTTAGCGATATGGAAAATAAAGTTCGTGACTTTGTTGACCAGTATAAATCTGAACTTGAAACTGCGGTTAATACTTCTGATGAAACACTTAGAATTGAAACAGAAAAGCATGCTGCAAAAATCAAGGAAGATCTTCAGATTCAGCAGGAAGATATTATTGCTCAGCTTGAACAGTATAAAGATGAACTTGAAGAGAAGAGTAATATCAGTACATCAAAAATTGATGAAGCTATTGAAGATTTTAATTCCTGGAAGCAGCAGCTATCACAGCAGTTTGATGAGCGCAAGAATGCTTATGAAGGTGAACTTGATGGCTTGAAAGAACTTGCTTATGAAAAAGCTCAGGATGTAAAGAAAGAACTTGATGAGCTTGTTGAAAAATATCGTCAGAGCACAATGGAAAAGCAGGAAGAAATTCAGGCTTCTATTAATTCCCTTGATGATAAGACAAATACTTCCCTTCAGGAATATAAAGATAAATCAGATGAAATCATTTCTCAGCTTGATGCGATGTATACAAAAATGCTTGATACAACAGAAGACCGTATTAAAGAACAGAATGACAGATCAGAAAAGAAAATCAAGACTCTCATGGAACAGATCGAAAAAGCATCAAATGATAACCGTGTCCGCCACTCAGATATGGTATTAAAGATGCAGAATGATCAGAATGACATCCAGACAAGAATTACTGATTTGAGTAAAGAAGTTAAGGAAGTGGAATCTCAGATGTCTGTTTTCGAAAAAGCAGAAAATATGAGAAGACAGCTTGAAGAAGAAATTAATTCTATTTCTTTGAATTTTGAAAAGCTTGACGGCTTTAAGGTTGCCGCAGAAGCATTTAACAATCAGTTTGATGCTCTTGTCAGCATGAACGGTGAAGCAGAAGAACGTCTTGAGAAATTTAATACTGCGCGTAAACAGATTGATAATCTTGAAAAAGACTTTAATAAGCTCATTGTAATGTCTGGTTCTATGGATGATAAAGTTCGTCAGCTCCAGTCTACAAGTGATGATTTACAGTCAATGGAAGTGAAGGTAAGGGATTTTCAGGAAACACTTACTAATATTTCATTAACTTATGAACGTCTTGATAAGAAGACAGAAGTTATTGATAGAGTCTCAATGGATGTAGACAAATCATTTGCACAGTTAAAGGAACTTGAACAGAGACTTACTAATGCAAACAGACAGATTCAGTCATTGCCTGCAGAAATTAAGGATGTTCAGGCAAATGTTGATACATTGTTGAAGAATACAAAACATCTTGATGCAGCAGTAGATAAACTTGATTCATTGAATGCAATGGTTCAGGATGCTGAAGAGAGAATTAATAAGATTCAGAGTGACCGTGATGGTCTTGCTAGAGCAGAGGCTCGCATTGCAGATCTTTCTAAAAATATTGATGGAAAACTTAATGCACTTAAGGCTATTTCAGAAACCAGTGGAAAGACAAAGTCAACATCAAGTTCACGATCTTCTTCTAGTAAAACATTGAGTCCTAGAAAACGTGATAGTATTCATGCTTTGAAACAGCAGGGCTGGAAGAACGAAGAGATTGCTGCTAATCTTGGAATTACATTATCAGAAGTTGAACTTGTACTTGAGTTACCAGAGTAAAAGATTGTAAAAAAAAGTGAGAAATTTGAAGTGTACCTTAAAAGTTGGAGACAATTTTTGAGGTACACTTTTTTTATTTATTTTTAGAAATTAAGCAGTTTGCAAAAACTTCTATGCATTTACTATTTCCAACGTCTCCAAGTTTTTCACCTGTTTTTGCTTTTATAAAAACCTTGTCGTCAGAAACATTCAAAGTTTCTGCAATTGAATGTATAACCTGCTCTCTGTAAGGAATGAATTTAGGTTTTTCAATAAGAATTACAATATCAAGATTTTCTAATTCCCAACCTTCGTTCTGTATTTCAGTCCAAGCTTCCGAAAGAAGTTTACGGGAATCCGCATCTTTATATTTAGGTTCTGTATCAGGAAAGTAACTTCCAATGTCACCTTTGTGGCTTGCTCCAAGCAGTGCGTCAGTAACAGCATGTAACACTGCATCTCCATCAGAATGACCATCTTCTCCTTTATCAAAAGGAATTTCAATTCCTCCAATGATAAGCCTTCTGTTTTCTACAAGTCTGTGTTTATCATAACCGATTCCTGTTCGAAACATGCTTTTCCCTTTAACAGTTGATGTATCTAAATTGTTTTGAGGAATATCCTCTATATATGTAATTTTCTTGTTTTCAGCTTCACCGTCAAATACAAAGGTTTTTTTGTTTGAATAACGATCATAAATCTCTGTGTCATCAGTGTATTCTGTATTATCAAGCTTTGCCTGCTGATGACATTTATAAATTTCTGAAAATTTAAATCCTTGAGGTGTTTGAACTGCTTTTAGATTTTTGCGAATCAAATGTCTGCTTATAAAACCTGATGAATCAATTTCTTTTTGTGTATCAACTGGATTGACTGCAGGGACACTTGCATCAAACTGAATAGTATAGTTAATGGTGTTTAATACTAAATTTGTAGAAAGAAATGGTCTTGCACCGTCATGAATTAAAACATAATCCGGAGGAATTTCTTTTAAAGAAAGTTTTGATAATGCGTTATATACAGATTCCTGTCTTGTTTTTCCACCTTCGACAAAAATAATATCTGTATTGTTACAAGATATAAAATTAGAAATTTCCGGATCTTTATATAAGGCGTTTTTTGCAGAATCTAAACCATTTATTGGAATAACAACTGCAATTGTGTTTATTTGATTGGATTTTAAGAAAGTAAGGGCGACCGTGGAAAGAACAGTTCCATTATGTAAAGGAAGATATTCTTTTTTTATCTGGCCGCCCATTCTTGTTGACGAACCGGCTGCAACAATAATTAGTGCAATCGATTTAGAATTCATTTTTACTCGTAATCGTCGTCTTCGTCGAAGTCTTCTTCTGTATCATCCAATGACTCTGTTTCTTCATCTGAATCATCGTCATCGTCATCATCGTCGCGAGATCTTCTTCTTTTCTTGTCTTCTTCTTCGTCACCCATATCAAAGTCGTCATCATCATCATCGTCTTGAGCGATAATGTGTTTAACTTTCTGAGCGGCTCCAGGTGGTTCAAGTTTTTCATGGATCATTGCTTCGATATCTTTAGCTGATTTTCCTAATGCAAAACTGATTTCATCTTCAAGAAGCTTTTTAGCAGAGTCGTAAAGTTTTCTTTCCTGAATAGGGAGTTCTTTAACTTTACTTCTGTTATATAAACAGCGTACAATCTGTGCAATATCAGCGATACTTCCTTTCTTGAGAAGTTCGAGATTCATCTGGTAACGAAGCTTCCAGTCTGATGTAATAGGTTCAAAATCTTCAGAAAGCATATTCAAGGCTTTCTTAGCTTCTGATGCTTCAACAATAGCACGGATACCAAGATCCTTTGCATTGTTAACAGGTACCATAACGATCATGTCAGATACTTCAAGATAAATCTTGTAATATGCTACAGTTTCACCGTTAAATTCTTTTTCAAAGATTTCTGTAATCTTTCCAACACCCTGACTTGGGTAAACAATTTGCTGATTGACTTTAAATTCTGTCTTTATTCTCGACTTAGCCATATTGTGTAGTATATCATAAAAATAGGTCTCTTGCAACGATTGGACTTTTAATTTATGATTAGTTTCATTATTTATGAGAAAGACAAATAAACAAATTCCAACCGAAAACAACGAAAATCAAGACATTTCAGAAGTTTTAGAAAACAGCATTAAAGAAGTAGAAGGTGAAATTCTTGATTCCTCAGAAGATTCAGATTCCGAAGACACAATCAGCTTTGAAGATTTAGGCTTAGATGAAGTTACATTAAAAGCAATTGAAAAAAAAGGATTTAAGGTTCCTTCTCCAATACAGGTTCTTGCTATTCCACGCCTTTTAGGTGGCGATGCTAATGTTATTGCTCGTGCCAGGACTGGTACAGGAAAAACTGCAGCCTTTGGACTTCCATTAGTACAAAAACTTCGTGAAAGAAAAGATAATGTTCGTGCATTAATTCTTGAACCTACAAGAGAACTGGCAGTTCAAACATCAAAAGAAATGCAGTCGTTTACAGAAGGAAAGTATCCTCACACATGCGTAGTTTATGGTGGCGCAAGTATGGGTGAACAGATCCGTGAACTTAAGCGTGGAGCTGATATCGTTACTGGAACTCCTGGTCGTGTAAAAGATTTAATTGAACGTGGTGTTCTTGATTTGACTAAAATTGAATATTTCATTCTTGATGAAGGGGATGAAATGCTTGATATGGGATTTATTGAAGATATTGAAGAGATCTTCAGTAAGGCAAATCCTGAAAGCCGTGTACTTTTGTTCAGTGCAACAATGCCTGCTCCTATTCTTAAAATTGCCCAGAAGTTTATGGGTGAATATGAAATAGTTGAAGAAGAAGGTGTACTTGAAGAACCTTTGTTGATTGATCAGAAATATTGGATGCTTCGTGAAAGTGATAAGATAGAAGCTTTAGTTCGTCTTATTGATATCAGTCCCGATTTCTTTGGTCTTGTATTTACACAGACAAAAAATGATGCAGATGTTGTTTCAAAAATGCTTGATGAAAAAGGTTATGAAGCAGCAGTCCTTCATGGAGATATTCCACAGAGTCAGCGTGAAAAAGTTCTTAGTCGGTTTAGAAATAAGAAAACTAGAATTCTTGTTGCAACAGATGTTGCAGCTCGTGGTATTGATATTTCTGGATTAAGTCATGTTGTAAACTATTCACTTCCATTTGATGCTTCCACATATGTTCATCGAATTGGTAGAACAGGACGTGCCGGAACTTCTGGAATGGCCGTTACATTTGTTACACCATCAGAAAGAAGAAAGCTTGGATTTTTGAAAGCCGGAGTAGCAAAAGCAAGTAAAGGTGACCTTGTAGAAGAAAAAGTCCCTGAAATTGATGCTGTTCTTGAAGTAAAGAAAAACCGTCTGCTTGAACAATTAAAAAATTCAATTGCTGAGAAAGATAAAGTTGACGATTATTTTACCAATATGGCAAATGAATTGACTGATGGGCAGGATACACTTGATATTCTTTCTAAGGTTTTGAATGTTCTCTATGGAAATTCAATTGATAAAGATCGTTATGAAAAAATTAAACCTGTAAGTGATGATCGTGAAAGAGGTCGTGGTCGTGATGGTTCATTAAAACCAAATCAGGTTCGACTCTATGTTCAGCTTGGAAAAAAAGATGGATATAATGCAAAAAAGATTTCAGAATATTTTAGTAAGCTTTTAAGAATCCCAAATCATCAGGTTGATAAAATTGATGTTGCATCAACTTTCACATTGATGAATCTTCCAAAGCAGGCTGCTGTAAAGGTTCTTGAACTTTCAAAAAAAGACAGAAAATTTGTTCATGTTCATATTGATTCGAAATCAGAAAATACATTAAAAGAAGATTCGTCTTTTGGAAAAAGCCGTGGTGGTCGTGGTTCCAGATCAGGTTCTTCCAGAAAGTACGGTAGATCTTCTGCCTCTGAGCATAAAGATGGACGTAAAGAAAAAGTAAAAAATACTGAAGCACATTCAACAAAGAAAGGTCGTTCAAATCCCCATGTTAGTGTAAAACGAAGTGGAAGTGCCGGCCTTTATAAGAAAAAGTCAAAGGATTAACTATAATGTTAAGTCCTTATAATCGTTAAGTTTCTTTTCTGTTTTTTTTTCACTTTTTTATATCCTTATTAAATTCCTTCCTGTTCCTGACGGATAGCTTCAAGACGGGCAAGACGTTTTTGATCTAATACAATACTTAAATTTTTTTCTTGAGTTGGAAGAACACGTCCTTTGGGACCATTTTTAGCTCTTCTCAAATATTTTACCTGTGTGTAATATAAATCTGCTTTTCCATTTTTTCTTGCTTTTGAATAATAAACAGCAAGGTTTCCGGCATCAAGCATTATATCAAGAGGGATTGTTTTTCCGGCACGATACTTAATAAATACATAACCTCCAGGACAGTCACGTGTATGAAACCACATGTCACTGCCGCGAACATGACGGCGTAATAATTCATCATTTTCATTAGCATCACGACCAACAAGTATATACCAGCCATCAACTGTAAAGTCTAAACCTGGATGTGTTTTCTTTTCCTGCTGCTTTGGTTTTGTGTCCTTGCGAAGCATCTGCTCAATACGAACAGGATTCTGTTCTTTTGTAATCGCATCGTATTCTTTTTCCAGTCTTGCGATTTTATCTTTTGAAAGCTGAATGTCCTGTTCCAGCTGTTCAAGTCCCGAAAGCTCTTTCTTGTAGGATTCATACAGAAGCTGAGCATTTTCATGGGCAGATAGTTTTGGATTAATTTTAATCTGAACTGTCTGGTTTGTTTCGTAATCTAGACATTCAAAAAAATTCATGCCAGGTTTAATTTCTGAAGCATATGAAAGAAGTAGATCGCCCTGATGCTTTTTCTGTTCAGCATTTGAAAAATCATTTTTCTTCTGTTCAAGTTTTGAAAGAGCAGCTGTAAGCTTACTGTGGTGTTCGTTAAACCATTTTTCAGCTTTTTCTAAGAGAGCTTCACGACTTAATGTATCTGCATGTTCGCTGTAGAATAAATCTATTTTCTCGTTAAAGGATAAATTTTCAAATGAAGTATATTCTGCCTGCTTTGAAGCATTATATTCTTCTTTTAATTCCGAAAAATCCCGAATAGGAAATTCTTTTACCTTTTTTTTGCTTGTATCCGGTTCAGAATATTTGCCGCCTGTAATTTCATCTTTATTTGGTCGGCGGAACATAGAGTCAAGAACATTTCCTTCCGAATCGCATAAAATAATGTTTCCTGCATTTGACCATAAGCGTACATACATGATGAACGCTTGTTCACCATGTGTAAGATCAAATCTTATTATGCGTTCAAGTCCAAGTTGTCTGCAGGAAATTATTTTTGATCCCTTGATTCGGGATTTTAAAAATTCCATGAAACGAAGAGGTTTTTCATTTTTAGGAATTTTTTTTCTTGTTTCACTGATTCGACAACTTTTCGGAGCTGTGCATATTAAAACAGTTTTTGCAGTAGAGTTCTTATATGTGTAGAGTGCAAGTGTGTCAAATCCAGGCTGAATAATATCCTGAATGAATGCACCTTCCAGATCAAGTTCTGAAAGGGCAAGGTTGATTTCATTACAGTTTAAAGACATTTATTTTTTTCTTCGTTAATGAGTTTCTGTAATTCGATTGTTTTATGTGTCTGATTGAAAAGTCTCTGAGCCAGCATCTTTGAAAGGAAGATACCGTAATGAGGGTTTTTTCTAATCATATCAAGAAAGTCGATTTTTGGAATTTTAATAAGGCGACAGTTTCCACTTGCAAGAATTGTTGCACTTCTTCTGTCATTCAAAAGAAAAGCCATTTCTCCAATAAACATATCATTAGGTGTTAAAACAGAAACAAGCTTGCGTCCTGAATATACTGCATATTTACCTGAAACAATAAAGTACAGGTCGTTAGTTGGTTCGTTTTCGCGACAAATTACTTCGCGGTCTTTAAATGTTACAGTTTCAAAAGTACGCATTACTCCAGGAATATTGTTTGAAGAGTTTTTCTGACTCTTTATCTTCAATGTTACTTTATTACCTTTGTCGTTGTACGAAAGTGTTCCAACCATTTCACCTGAAAGCTGGATACCACGACCATGAAGCTGGGTACTTTCTTCAGCCTGCTTCTGTGTGTATTTTTTCCAGTCAAAACCATTACCATCGTCGCTGATTGTGAATGAACAGAAATCCTGGTTGAGGATGTATGAAATTCCAATTTTACGATTTGAAAATTTTGGATCGAGACGTTTCTGTTCAATGAGAGAAACTATTTCACCATTTTCTTCCATCCATTTTGATTTTTCTTCATAAGAAATTTCAAGATTACCATGTTCCAATGCATTATTCAAAAGTTCTGATAAAGCAATCTGAAGGTTAAAGCGATCAACGCTTGAAATTTTATTTGTGTTATAAAGATAACTGATAAGAAAGCTTGAGTAAAAATGTATATCAAGAAGATCGTTGTCGAATGAAAAGCTTCCTGATTCTTCACCTGCAAAATCATTTTGCAGACCACGATGAAAAACAAACTGCTGGTTTGCAAGTATAAGTTTTAGAAGGCGTTCGAAATTCTGTTTAAATTCCTCTAATGTAAGAACACAAAGAATATTAGAATCTTTTAATTCTTCAAGAGTTTGTTTTTTTCCTCTTGTCTCGCAGACTGCAATGATTCCACCGTAATGAAGCCAAGGATCAGCATTAATGGTAGAAAGAATTGTGTCACAATCTGTATCTTCTGATGTATAATCAAGAATCTTGATTTCAGGAAGTTCATAATTAACGTAGTTAATAATCTGAGGTGTAAACCACAAAAATTCTCCGTTAAAATAACGTTCAAACTTTTGTAAAGCGTTTTTTACTGTGTCCATTACTTCTTCGTTTGAAGAAATAGTAAGAATCTTTTTCATTTTACCACCAGCTTAATTAATTGAATCAATATTTGCTTTTCCAGCTTTTACGAATGGAAGAACATCTTCTTCTGAGCTAACAGAAACAGTAACGAAACGAGGTTTGTTTCCTGCTTTTGCAAAAGCTTTTTTAGCCCAGTCTTTGTCAGTATCAGCATTGATAGCTTCAATTCCAAATCCCTTTGCGATAGAAAGTAAATCAGGATTTCCTTTGAATACAGAAGCACTGTAATTTTTTTCAAAAAGGTATTTCTGCTGCTGGTAAACCATACCGAGAGTTCCGTTTACGAAAACAATTACAGTTACTGGCAGATCAAGTTCTGCAAGAGTTGCAAGTTCCTGAATGTTCATCATGATAGAACCGTCACCAGAAATACATACTGTTCTTTTCTTTGGATTTGCAAGCGCACTACCAACAGCAGCAGGAAGACCGAATCCCATTGTTCCAAGGCTTCCTGAAGTAAGGAAAGTATGAGGAGCTAAAACTGGGTAATACTGGGCAGCGAACATCTGGTGCTGACCAACATCTGTTGTAACAAGAAGATCTTCAGGTTTTAATCCTGCTTTCTTTGCTTCTTCAGGAATGTTTGCAATAAAAGCACGAGGGTTTGTAACTTTAGATTTTTTGTCCTGACCGCATTCAACAGAGAAAGATTTTTTTCTTAAGTCAGTTACTTCTTTAAACCATGCACTTCTTGTTTTTGCTTCGCCTTTAGAAACTTTTGTTGATTCTCGAATAAGCTCTGCAAGAACTGGAAGGCTTGATTCAACATCTGCTACTAAAGAAAGGTTTGCTGTAAAAATCTTGTTTATTTCTGCAGCATCAATATCAATGTGTAAAATTTTTGCATCTGGTGCAAACTTTGATGCAAGACCGATTGCGCGGTCATCAAAACGAACACCACAAGCTAAAACTAAATCACTGTCATGCATTGCCTGGTTTGCAGCAATGGAACCGTGCATACCAACCATTCCAAGGTAATGTTTTCCGTTTGAAGGAACTGCACCGATTCCCATTAATGATGAGATAACAGGCATTTCATAAACTGAAAGGAGTTCCGAAATTCCTTTTGCTGAAGCTGGATTATTACATCCACCGCCAACAAACATTACAGGTTTCTTAGCTTTAAGAAGGGCAGTAGACATGTCTTTTAATGTTGCAGCCATTTCTTTTTTACTTGCGTGGAATTTTGTATCAAGCTTTTTGTTTGTAATTTTTGGCCATGAATCAAATTCCACTTCTTCAAGCTGAACGTTGCGAGGAACATCGATTAATACAGGACCTGGGCGACCGCTGGTTGCAATCTTAAATGCCATTGGAATTGCTTCAAGAAGCTCAATTGCTGACTTTACCATTATACTGTGTTTTGTAATTGGGAAAGATAGTCCGAATGTGTCTGCTTCCTGGAAAGCATCAGTTCCCAGCATTGTTGTGTTTACCTGACCTGTGATTGCAATAATAGGAATTGAGTCACATTTTGCATCAGCGATTGAAGTTAAAAGGTTCATTGCTCCAGGTCCGCTTGTTGCAAAACATACAGCTGATTTTCCTGTTGTACGAGCGATTCCCTGTGCGACAAAACCTGCAGCCTGTTCCTGGCGGACGAGAACATGCTGAATTCCACTTCTTGTAAGCTCATCGTAAAGAGGTAAAATTGAACCTCCCGGGATTCCGGCAACTAAGTTAATGCCGTGCATTTTAAGTAATTCAGTAATAATCTGTGATCCAGTTTTTTTCATTGGTTATAACTCCGCCATTTTAGATAATATAATAGATAAATTTTACATTTTATATGAATTATGTCAATAAAGAGGAGGAGAAGTATTGCCATCAAAGAGGGGTTTTGTTAATTTGATTTAAAATGAAAAAGGTTCAAAGCGTGTTTGCTTTGAACCTTTTTTTTGTCTTTTTATAACTCAGGGAAAAGTCTATTTAAAAATCTCTTTAAACTTTCCAAGAAGAACGTCTGTTTCGATAGAAGCATCCAGGTCAGTAATTTTTCCTTTTTCTTTGTAGAAGTTGATTAAAGGTTCTGTCTGTTCTTTGTAAACGTCCATTCTGTGAAGGATTGCTTCCTGTTTGTCGTCGTCGCGCTGGTAAAGTTCACCGCCACATTTGTCACAAACGCCTTCAACTTTTGGGGCTTTTGTAAGTACGTTGAAGTTTTCACCACAAGCTTTACATACACGGCGTGTAGAAAGACGGCGGATTACAACTTCGTTGTCGATTGTAAAGTTTACACATGCAAGATCAAGACCAAGTGTTTCAAGCATTTCTGCCTGTGGAATTGTGCGTGGAAATCCATCAAGGATAAATCCGTTTTTGCAGTCATCCTGTGCCAGTCTGTCTTTTACAAGTTCAAATGTAAGTTCATCGCTTACAAGGCTTCCTGAATCGATGATAGCCTTAACTTTTACTCCAAGTGGAGTCTGTGCTTTAATGTTTGCACGGAAAATATCTCCTGTTGAGATATGAGGAATTTTGTAATCTTCTTTTACTTTTACAGCAAGTGAACCTTTTCCAGCTCCTGGAGGTCCCAAAAAAATAAAATTCATATTTGTCTCCTTAAAAATTAATTTCAAATAAGTGTATTAGAACTATTTTACATTGAAACTGTCAAAAAAGCAATTTCTGTTTCCCAGTTGAAAATTGTTGTCTCAGAAGCATTTTCAAGAAGGGATGAAAGTTTTGCCACGCTTGCATCGCCGATTGCTTTTGCGATTGCATCAGCATAAGCAGATGATTCAAGATTGAACCAGTTTGCAATCTCCCGTTTTGTGAGCCTGCGTTTTTCAATCATTGTCTCAACCTGGAATGCAACATTAAATCCTGCATCTTTGAAAACTTGTACAATTGTGTCACAGTCCCAATTAAAAAGCGGATTTGTTCTGTCTCCAAAAAATTCCTTTTCTGCCTGCTCCATTTTTGAAAGCATTGAATTATATGGTTCAAACAGCTTGTTTCCTAAAACCTGTGAGGCAATAAGCTGACTGATTCTTTGACCATGACAAGGAATTTTCTGAGCGATTACGATGTTAAAGCCGTCAGCAAGAGGTCTGATATCTTTAGGTTTTGTTGCAGCAGTTTTTAAAAGCTCTGCAAATTCCTTTATGCCTTTTAAATTTGCAAAAGGGTTTCTGAAAAAGACATGGTCGAAAATAATTCCCTTATATGCAAATAACTCAAGCATATCTACAAGACTTTCATCTTCTTTTGGATATTCAAGAATTGGTTTATCAAGATTACCTAAAGTGCGGCTGTATTGTTCGAGAATCTGTTTACCGTTTTCATTTCGACAGACACCACATGTAGCTCCTTCTGGAGTTTTACGGGCAATTTCCCAAAGCAAAAGTCCATCGTCTGCGTTCCATATGAGGCTTCGGTCATGACGGGAAAGAACTGCAATCTGAGTCATGATATCGCGAATCTGTAAAAGAATTTCTGCTCTGTTTGAATCAATGCGTGCCTGCCATGATTTATCAGCTTTATCGAGAGCTGTTTCTTTATACTTGTTTACAGGAGTAAATGTGAGATTTTCTGGATTTTTTGATGAACCTGATTTAAAGTGCTCGTTGATCCACCACTGTGAAATCGGATTTTCTCCAAACTCAGATTTTGCACAGCTCTTTGCTGTTGCTGAATGTTCTGCTTCTCCAGGAATTTTTTCAAAGTTATTTTTTGATCCTGTAACTGCAGTTTCTTCAGAGTCCTGCAGAAAATCATGTTTTTCTAAGATTGCTGCAATTTGCAGCTCTCGGCGTGAAAGTACATCATTTCGAATTTCATTTTCATAACCTTGAGTGCTTGGTGTGTAGAACACCCGGCCCATAAGGGCATCAGGAAGGTATTGCTGGGCAACCCAGTGATCACGGTATGCGTGAGGGTAGAGATAGCCTGAACCGTGACCAAAGCCTTCTGCATCCCGACTTGAATCCTTCAAATGGTTTGGAACTTCTGCATCTTCTGATTCTACCGATGAAAGGGCATCAAAGAATGCCATTGAAGAATTTGACTTGGGACAGGTTGCAAGATACAAAGCTGCGTGTGCAAGATGATAACGGCCTTCAGGTAATCCGACTCTGTCAAAGGCTTCTTCACAGGCAGTCACAATTGCAATTGCCATGGGGTCTGCAAGGCCCGTATCTTCACATGCAGAAATCAGCATACGCCTGAAAATAAAGTGAGGGTCTTCACCGGCTCTTACCATTCTTGCAAGCCAGTACATTGCACCGTCAGGATCTCTTCCCCGAAGGCTTTTTATAAATGCACTTATAATGTCGTAATGATAATCTCCATCTCTATCGTATAATACAACTTTTTTCTGAATTGATTCTTCAGCTGCTTCTTTTGAAATGAAGATTGTAGAACCATATGCTGGTTCCGGTGGATTTCCGTGAGGATTCCACTTTTCTGGAGTTGTTTCAACTGCAAGCTCAAGAGCATTTAAAAGGGAACGGGCGTCTCCGTTTGCTGTATCGATTAAGTGCTCCAGTGCACCTTCTTCAAATTCAACATTCCAGTGGCCGTAACCCCGATCATTATTTTTTAATGCCTGGTCGGCTGCTTTTTTAAGGTCATCTTTAGTCAAAGGCTTTAGCTGGAATACACGGCTTCGGCTTACAAGGGCTTTGTTAACTTCAAAGAATGGGTTTTCAGTTGTGGCTCCGATTAAGATGATTGTTCCATTTTCAACCCAAGGCAAAAGTGCGTCCTGCTGGGCTTTATTCCAGCGGTGAACTTCGTCAACAAAAAGAATTGTTCTTCGTGAGTAGAGGTTGTAATAATCTTCTGCCTGTTTAATGGAATTTCGTATGTCTGCAACGCCTGTTAATACTGCATTTAAAGTTATGAAATTACTTTTTGTGTGATTTGCTATTACACGAGCGAGTGTTGTTTTACCGCTACCTGGAGGACCGTAGAAAATTACAGATGTTAACTGATCTGCTGCAATAGCACGGCGAAGAAGACGGCCACGACCAACAATGTGATCTTGACCGATATATTCATCAAGGGTCTGTGGACGCATGCGCGATGCAAGAGGTTCTTTTAATAAATTAGTTTGAGCGAAAAGTTCATCCATTACTCGATGTTCCACTTACCGCGACTTGGGTAGTAAGACCATAAACCTTCATGAGTAAAGAGCGCAGAATTTGATCCTGTTCCTTTTACTGTAATACCTGCATAAATAATGCTATCTTTGTGATTTTGATTAGGATCGCATACGATACAGGCTCTTCCTTCATACAGGGTACTTAATGTTGCCTGAAGGTTTGAGAACTCTTTTTCTTTTCCAGTGTTTATATCCACAAGAGCAGCTCCTGCAGCACTTGTAACAAATACAGAGTCTTTGAGAACTGCAATACCATGAATTGTGCTTCTGATGTTTGTTGTAAGATCACCTGTTTTTGTACCTTCCATTTTTACAGTGCTACCATTTGAATAATAAACAACTGTATCATCGTTATTAGAACAGGCTGCATCTCCTGTATAAAATTTTGGAGTACCATTTAATGAAGCACATGATTTTTTTCCTGCAGCTCTAGAATCTTCAGAAGCTGTTCCGTTACTGAGCGCACAACCTTTAGCTGTTCCGTCACTGAGCACATAACTAATGAATGCTTTTCTATTTGATTTAGTAACTGAGTTTGTTCCCATTAGGGCACATGTCTTACCAGCAGATAATGTTACGTCTGTAAGTTCTTTCCAGACAGTAGGTGAAGCTGTTGTATCACAGGCAAAAAGCTTTATACCAGTAACTTTCATTTCGCCATCTGAATCATTCTTTCCGTAGTAAACACAGACTGCATAAAGCCAATCATCACTGTCAGATGCAATAGTGAGGACATGACCTTCTGGCTTTGAAAATTCAATCCAGCCGCCATGGCCTTCATGATTTTTATTTTTATGATAGATTCGTCCGTTTGCAAAATAAATCTGGTCTTCTCCGATACGTGCAAAGCTGTAAACTTCCCCAAGCTTTGTTGGATTTTCAAGCTTTACTTCCTGTTTGATGTTCTTAAAAATCGGATCCATACAGCCTGTAAAAACAGTCCAGACAATAGCTGTAAACAACGCAGCTGTAAATATTTTGGTAATTGTATTTTTCTTCATAAAAATTCCTCAATTAAAAAGTGGTATAAATCAACTTTACCTGTTCTGTTACTAGAAGTGATATCGGGCACCTAAAGTTGCAGTCAATGCTGTGTAATGCTCCGAAGAACCGTCTTTATCCCATTGTGGCATCCATATAAAATTACATTCACCACCAAATGACCAGCTTTCGTTCATGCGGTAATAAACCCCGGCCTGAGCCTTCATGAAAAGACCTGGAAAGTAGTTGTACTGCAGGTAATTTTCAATTGCCATACCCACATTGACTGTCATAGGAAATTCAAATCGCCATACATAAGGCTGGAATGTAATTCCTACTGTGAATGGAATATATGTAAAAATATTGCTTCCGATTGTAGGATTGTAACCAAACATCATGTCTGCACCTACTGCAATCATATCAGTAAGGAATCTGTGGTAGCCAAGGCTTAATGCTCCGCCCGGGAAAAGTTCCTCACCAAAGCCAATAGGAAATGCTCCCATTAACTGAATTGAAATGAACTGATCGCCGGCACCGTTTGGAGTGAGTCTTTCTTCTTCGTCTTCGTAGTAATCTCCGTCACCTTCGTATTCATCATCTGCTTCAGTTTCCTGATTATCCTGAGATTGTGCAAAAATACTCTGTGGAACTGTAATAAATGCTACAAAAGCAGCAAGTAATAGAACTTTTGAAAGATGTTTCATGAATTCCTCACTGATAGAATTTAAATGGATTATTTGATATAATTTTCTATACGATAATTGAAGAAATAATACATTTTTTATTATGTTTTTTCAATTAAAATTTAAATGCATGACCTGTTATTTGGTTACAGCAGTATTAAAAAGGAATTTTCGAGGAATTTACAATGAGCGCTACAATTATCGATGGAAAAGCAATCGCACAGGAAGTTAGATCAGAAGTTGCACAGAAGGTAACAGAACTTAAGGCAAAAGGAATCAATCCATGCCTTGCAGTTATTCTTGTAGGCGAAAACCCAGCCAGTGTTTCATATGTTACAGGAAAACAGAAGGCTCTTGCTGAAGCAGGAATGACAGACAGAAGCGTTCACCTTCCTGAAAATACAACAGAAGAAGATTTGCTTAAGCTCATTGATGAACTTAATAAGGATAAATCTGTAAATGGCATTCTTGTTCAGCTTCCTCTTCCAAAGCATATCAACGAAGACCGTGTAATTATGGCTATCAATCCTGAAAAAGATGTAGACGGCTTTCATCCTGTGAATGTAGGTAATTTAATGATTGGTCGAAAAGCATTCCTTCCATGTACACCACACGGAGTTGTTGTTCTTCTTGAAAAGATGAAGATTGAAACAAGCGGCAAACACTGCGTAATCGTAGGCCGTTCAAATATTGTAGGAAAACCTCTTGCAATCCTTATGTCATCTAGAAAAGTAAACTCTACTGTAACAATCTGCCATACAGGAACTAAAAATATGGCAGAAATTACAAAACAGGCTGATATTCTTGTTGCCGCTGCAGGGCATCCTTCAACTATAACAAAAGATATGGTAAAACCAGGAGCTGTTGTAATCGATGTTGGCGTTAACCGCATTCCTGACAGCACAAAAAAGAGTGGTTTCAGACTTGTAGGTGACTGTGATTATGATGAGGTAGCAGAAATTGCTTCTTACATTACACCTGTTCCAGGCGGAGTAGGACCTATGACTATTGCAATGCTTATGTTTAATACTCTTGAAGCAGCAATGAATCAGAACGGCTTGAACTAATTTAGGATTATTTCAACAATGACATATTTCTTTGAAACTTATGGCTGTCAGATGAATATTGCAGAATCTGCTGCCGTTGAACAGCTTTTAATTTCTCGTGGATGGACAAAGGCAGAAGATGCTCAGGTCTGTGACCTTGCAATCATCAATACATGTTCAGTTCGCCAGACTGCAGAAAATCGTGTGTTCGGGCGCCTTGGCTGGTTTACAGGCCTTAAGGCATTGCGTGCATGTAAGCCAGGAGCAAAATCAAAGACTCTGGAAATTGCTGCAGAATATGTAAAAGACGGCCCAAAACCAATTACAGTTGTAGTAATGGGCTGTATGGCTGAAAGATTCCTTAAATCAATGCAGAAAGATTATCCTGTAGTAGATTATGTTGTAGGAACTTACGCAAAAAAACAGTTCGGCGAAATTATCGAAGCAGTTGAGGGAAAGAGAAGCTCCCGTGATGTAAATCTTTCTGATGATCCGGAACAGTACGAGTTTTCGTCTGTCTCTCTTGAGCCGGGAGCTTTTAGTGCATTTGTTCCTATCATGCACGGCTGTAATAACTTCTGTACTTACTGTATCGTACCTTATGTACGTGGTCGCGAAAAAAGCCGCAGTGTTGAGGATATCTTAAAAGAAATTGACTTTCTCTCAAAAGCTGGTGTTAAAGAAATTACAGTGCTGGGACAGAATGTAAACTCATATTCTTATGACGGTGTAGATTTTCCTAAACTGCTTGAAATCATCTGTGATCACATTGATGAAACTAAAAGCAGTATCGGCTGGGTTCGCTTTATGTCCAGCCATCCTAAAGATCTTTCTGACCGTCTGATTCAGGTTATTACAGAACGCAAACAGCTTTGTCATCATATTCATCTTGCAATGCAGCATGGTTCAACAAAGGTTCTCAAAGAAATGAACCGCCGCTACACACGAGAAGAATATCTTGCACTTGTTGATAAAATCAAAAAGGCAATACCTGATGTATCTCTTACAACCGACATTATGATAGGCTTCCCTGGTGAAACAGAAGAAGAGTTCGGTGAAGTTCTTTCCATCATGAAAGAAATTATGTACGAAAATGCATTCATGTATTATTATAATCCTAGAGAAGGAACTCCGGCTGCAACCCGCACTGATCAGATTGATGTGAAAGAGAAAAAGAAAAGACTTCAGCAGGTTATAGACCTTCAGCTTGAAATTACAAAAGTTCAGATGGAAAAACGGATAGGACAGGTTTTGACAGTTCTTGCAGAAAGTGTAAGCCGTGATAATAAAGATGAGCTTTTAGGTAAAACTGCACAGGATGAAAGAATTGCCTTTATTGCGCCAGAAAACCTTATCGGAAAATTTGTTCAGGTAAAGATTGACAGTCTGTCTGGTAATACTTTCCGTGGTACATTAGTTTAAAATTACATTTAAGGGAGATGTTTAGTTTATGATGATAGTGAAACTTGTTGCTTTTATTTTTGCTATTGTTGCCTTTGCTTTCTTTGCAGGTTTTAATCTTGATAATAAGACAGATATATGGTTTTTCTTTAAGACTTTCCATGATGTTCCTGTGTTCATGAACTCATTGATTTCATTTGTATTCGGAGCATTCTGTTCACTTCTGTTTATGCTTCTTGTACGTTTTAAGAAAAATGATTCATCTTCTGCAAATAAGAAAAATTTAAAAACTATCGAAAAAAAATCAGAATCTGCCGAAACTAAAACCAGCAGTAAATCTAAAAAGCTGGGAAAAGATGGCCGTGAAGGAATTATTGCTAAAATCAGAGATTTAAACAGCAAAGAAGATTCATAGTTTGAATCTTAGGATAAACATGAGATTTAGTTTTAAGAGATTTTTTATAGTTTTATTTACAGCAAACATTTTTTCAATTTCAGCTCAGTCCGGGGCTGTAACTTCAATTGGCAAAGCTATTGAATTTGATGCAGTTGAAGAATCGATTTCATTCCTTACAAAAGAAGCAGAAGCAGCTTCTGATAATTGTGATAAAAGAGTTATTTATGCTTTTACGGGTTCCATTCAGGAACAGGCATCTTTATATGCTGAAGCTTCTGCATCTTTTGCGAAAGCTGCTTCAATTTCTGTAAGTCAGGAAACTGTAAATAGCTTCATTCTAAAAAAAAATGCAAAGCCTGCAGAAAAAATTGTTTATTCAATGCTTAAAAAAACATCAAGTATTCTTGTTCTTGATGCAGTCCGCTGCAGTTTGAATGCAGGGGATTCAAAAACAGCCTTGAACTATTTAAATTCAAGTGTCCGCAATTCTAAAGATGAAAAGATTCAGGCGAAAATTAAACTTTATGAAATCTGGGCCAAACTTTGTGATGCGGAAAATGAAAATGATCTTGAAGAATCAATTGCTCTTTTAAAAGCTTATTCAACACTTTCATCAATGGAAAGCCAGTTGCCTGCAGTCCTTTTTACATTATGGTATGTAAACAATGATGAACAGGCTGCACAGCTGCTTAAGAAAAAATATCCATCAAGTCCTGAGGCAAATGTTGTGTCAGGAAATAATTCAATTATGCCGACTCCTTTCTGGTTCTTTGTTCCTCGCAAAGGGAATGCTCTTGCCAATGCAAATGATTCAAAGGCCAGTTCAATTACTTCTGACACTGCATCTTCAAAAGTAAAGGAAAGCAGCAAGGAAGAAAAAATCAAACGTCAGCAGACAGGGCTTTTCGGAAAGAAAGAAAATGCACAGGCAATGGTCGATCGTTTAAAAGCAAAGGGCTTTGCTGCTTATATCGAAGAAGAGAAGCGTCCATCTGGAAATATTTATTTTATCGTTGTTGTTGATGAAAACGCTCAGGGGAATATGGGGCTTCAGCTTAAAACAGCGGGTTTTGACTGCTATCCAATATTCTAATCCTCTTCTTCAGATTCATTATTATCAGCTGATGCACTGTTATCTGACAGTGGAATTTGCGAATTATCATCTTTTGTATTTAAAAGCATGTTAAGAACAGTAAAGAAGAGAATTACTGTCAACGGTCCAAGAATCAAACCATTCATTCCAAAAACTTTTAAACCACCAAGAATAGCAAAGAATATAATCAATGGATGAACATTGATTCTGTCTTTTAACAGAAATGGTCTTAAAAAATTATCAAGGAGACTTACACAGAAGCCACAGATAACGATAAATAGAATTCCTTTAAGTGGCGTTGTTGTAAAACACAATGAGATTCCAATTGGAAGCCAAACAATAGATGCCCCAACGATTGGAATGAATGAACAGAACATCAATAAAACAGAAAAGAGAAGAGAACCTTTAACACCAAAAATTAACATTATGATAAAGGAAACAACACCCTGGTAGAGTGCAACAAGAATGTAACCAGAGAAAAGGTTTTTAGTAATTGTTGTAAATTTTTCTGTAAGCACTTTCATGTAGGAAGGTTTTACAGGAAGAGCCTGCTTTACCACACTTCCAAGATATTGTCCGTCAAGAAAGCAGAAGTACAGGGCAAATACTACGAACAAAAGAGAGATAACAAAGTTTCCTGTTTTGCTTACAATTGAAGTTCCGATTGAAAGAACTTTTGAACTGTATGCCTGAAGCAGCTGCATCAGATATGAGTGAATGTCGGGAATTTCAAGATTCGGAATATTAAGTCCTATTTTGTCAATAAAAAGATAGAAGGATGACAGAGGACCATCTGCAGTAAACAGATTAGGATTGTCTTTTAAAAACTGTAAAGCCTGCTGAGTAAAGCTGATGAATTCCTGAACCAGAAGAAATCCTATAAATATTACAGGGGTGATAATGAGAATGAGAATACCGATTGAAAAAACACCTGCCAGTAAATTTTTTTTGAACTTGTACATCCGTTTTTCTGGATTCAATCTTTTTACACATAGCTCATGAACCGGACGGAAAATAATGTAAAGGAAAATAGTCCAAAGAAGAATAGTAAAGAATGGATGAACCATTGCAATACAGGCTACAAGAAAGAGAATGAGTAAAGCAAAAATAAAAATATTTTGAACAGTTTTTTTAATATTCATTAGGAAAATTTAATCATAAACATTATTTTTTGTCTATGCTCAAATTACTTATTAATATATAATTTATATATGCGTTTTGAAAATAGAAAGCTTTGTTTCATGCTTTATTTTTTATTCATATTCTCGTTATCAGCTTGTTCCTTGAAATACCAGAGGGAAACAGTATCTGAAGAAACTGTTCCTCAAATCAGCTTTGAAGAACTTGTTCTGACACAGTATTCTGACGATAAAAAAACTCTTCGTCTCGAAGGTACAGTTTATGAGCAGTATAAAAAATCGGGCCTTATTTACGCTAAAGATGCAAGCTTTGTTATTTTTGATTCAGATCAGAAGGAAACAGCTTCTGCAACTGCTAAATATATCAGTGCCGATACAAGAAATAAAATCTATGAGTTCTTTGATGGAATAACATTTCTTGATAACAATCAGGGAACACAGATTGCCGGTAATACGCTTAAGTGGAACACTTCCACAGAGCAGCTGGTCAGTGCAAAAAATCAGGAGCTTACAATCAAGAAAGATAACCTTGAAATTACCGGAAAAGATTTCAGTGCTTCTGCCATAAGTAATACCTTTTTATTTTCAGGACCAGTTCATGGTCAGCAGATTTTGACAGGTGCAAATGCCGGGGATAAGATTTTATTTTCAGGGGATTCAATGCAGGGAAGTATGGCTTCCTCTAAAAATTCCAGTAAAAAGAATTACACAATTCTCAGCGGAAATGCCACAGTAAAAACATCTACAATGGAAATACAGGCAGATACGATTGAACTTTCTGGCGAAGATTTTAATCACATCAAAGCAACTGGCAATATTAAAGGTACTAACACTGAATCAGAGCTTTCATTTACAGCTCAGGAAATGGAGTATAATCAGGATACTAAAATTGTTATTCTGACAGGTGATGTTGAATTGAAGGATGAAAAAAATAATGTAACTGCAAAAGCTCAATCAATTGAATATGATCAGAATACAGATGTAGCAGTTATGCAGATTGATGTTGAATTAACTCAGAAACAAAATGTTTGTAAGGCTGCTTACTCAATATATCGCAAAAAAGAGCAGACTCTTGAACTGTCAGGAAATGCAATAGTAAGACAGAAAGATGATATGTTCCGGGCTCAGTCAATAACGTTTAATATGGAAACTGAAGAAATCCAGATGGACGGAAATATCCGCGGAACTGTTACATCAAATTAGGTAATATTATGAGTGACGAAAACCAGCATATTGAACAGAATTTAGAATCGCAGAATCCCCAGCAGCTTTTGACATCTAAAATGACTGAAGGACCTGAAGTAAATAATGTTATTCATACATTAAGAGCTTCAAGCCTTTACAAGAATTTTGGTAAAAAAAAGGTTGTTCAGGGGATTGATTTTTCAATAAAAACCGGAGAAGTTCTTGGACTTCTAGGCCCAAATGGCTCTGGTAAAACAACGACTTTTTACATGATTGTTGGCTTTCATAAGCCATCTCAGGGGGAAGTGTTTCTGGACGGGGATTGTGTAACAAAGCTTCCTATGTATAAAAGAGCACAGCGTGGAATTTCCTATCTTCCCCAGGAGCCTTCAGTATTCAAGAAGCTTTCTGTAGAAGAAAATATATGGTCGATTCTGGAGTCCCGTCATGATTTGACTCATGCCCAGAAAAAAGAAACCTTAGAGCAGCTTATAGATGAATTTTCCATTGCAAGAATTCGTCGTCAGAAAGCCTACACTTTATCTGGTGGAGAGCGACGCCGAACAGAAATTGCAAGATCCCTTGCCATTCAACCAAAATTCCTCTTATTGGATGAGCCATTTGCAGGAATTGACCCTATTGCTGTAGCTGATATTAAAAAACTTATTAAATTACTGGCTAAAAGGGGCATTGGAATCCTTATTACCGACCACAATGTTCGTGATACCCTGGAAATTACTGACAGGTCCATAATAATCAATAATGGCCAGATCATAACACAGGGAACAAAAGACGAAATTTTACAGTCAGAACAAGCCAGAACCATTTATCTCGGCGCTGATTTTGAAATGTAGAACCAGTTTTTGGGCTGTATTTTTAGAATTTCCTCAAATACAAACTTTTTTTACCATAAAAATGTTTGACATCTGACTTTAATTAATGTACTATATATATGAACATTTCTATATAATTTGCAAGGAGTTTAAAATGCCAGAGTTTATTTGGTTTATTATTCTCCCGGTTGCAGGAATTGTTCTTGGATGGACTATTCGCTGGCTGTATGCCAGATTTCAACTATCTGCGTCAGAACAAAAAGCTGAACGTGTAAAACAGGATGCAATAAGAGAAGCTGAAGCTCAGAAAAAAGAAATTTTGCTTAACGCAAAAGATGAACTCATTCGTGAACGAAACCAGCAGGAACGGGAAAACCGTGACCGCCGTGCCGAAGTACAGAGATACGAAGCTCGCGTAAATCACAAAGAAGAATTGCTCGATCAGAGAGCACAGGCTTTTGACAAGCAGGAAAAGGATTTAGCTGAAAGAACAACTGTTCTTGAAAAAAGAGAGGCTAATGTTGCGATTCAGGAAGAAGAGTACCGTAAGGAACTTGAAAGAATCTCAGGCCTTTCTGCACAGGAAGCTAAAGATCTTATTATCAAGAATCTTGAAAACGATGCCCGTCATGATGCACAGGCATTATTGAACAAAATTGAACAGGAAGCACAGCTTACTTCAGAAAAGAAAGCCCGTGACATTCTTGTTACTGCAATTCAGCGCATTGCTACAGAAACTACAAGTGACATGACAGTTGCTACAGTTTCTCTTCCAAGTGATGAAATGAAGGGTAGAATCATCGGTCGTGAAGGCCGTAACATTCGTACTCTTGAAACACTTACTGGCGTTGATATCATCATCGATGATACACCAGAAGCAGTTGTAATTTCCTGCTTCGATCCAGTTAGAAAGGAAATTGCAAAAGAATCTTTGGAACGCCTTATTTCAGATGGACGCATTCATCCGGCTCGTATTGAAGAAGTTGTTCAGAAGGTTACTCGTGAAGTTCAGAACAAGATTTACGAAGAAGGTGAAAAAGCTCTCTTCGATCTTGGAATTCATAATATGCCCACTGACGGTGTTCGTGCTCTTGGTCGTCTTTACTTCAGAACAAGTTATGGCCAGAACGTTCTTGTTCACTCAAAAGAAGTTGGCTTGCTTGCAGGAATGCTTGCAGCTGAACTTGGTGCTGACCGCGAACTTGCAAAGCGTGCCGCTATTCTTCATGATATTGGTAAAGGTGCTGAAAACGATTCAGACCAGAACCACGCAGAAGTAGGTGCAGAAATGGCACGCAAGATGGGCGAAGATGCTCGCGTTATTAACGCAATTGCTGCTCACCATAACGACATTGAACCTACAAGCATTGAAGCTGTTATCGTACAGATTGCCGATGCAATTTCAGCAGCTCGTCCAGGTGCCCGTCGTGAAACTGTAGACAACTATGTTAAGCGTCTTGAAAATCTGGAAGGCATTGCAGAAAGCTTTAACGGTGTTGAAAAAGCTTATGCTATTCAGGCTGGACGTGAACTTCGCATTCTTGTTAACAACGAAAAGATTCCTGATCTTGAAGTAAAAGAACTTGCGAGAAAAATTGCAAAACAGATTGAAACTGACCTTCGTTATCCAGGTCGTATAAAGCTTACAATGATTCGTGAAACTAGAATCGTGGAATATGCTAGATAATTTTTAAGGGAGGGTTCCCTTAGACCCTCGCCTTAGGGGGGAGAGAAACCGCTACTTTCGAAGCGTGGTTTCTGTCCCTCCTAAAACCTCCCTCTTTTCCTGCACGACCAGAGTTGCACTCTGGACTGGCGGCTGGGAAAGGGGGAGTTTTTTTTGCTTTGTGGTATTTGATTGTGTGTGGGATGCGGTTTTGGGTATTGTGACGTGTTGCTGGTTGTTGGTATTGTAGCGCGTTGCTGGTAGAAGTAAACGGTGCGGGTGTTCTGATGCCTGCGCTGGCGCGTTGCTGGTAGAAGTAAACGGTGCAGGTGTTCTGACGCCTGCGCTGGCGCGTAGCTGATAGAAGTAATGATTCAAAAGTTTTCTTTATGCATAACGAGCTTTTGACTTACGCAAATACAGCTGTTTTTAAGCTTCTGGAATTGAATTGATTTTAAGAAATTAAAAAAGGTTGAGGGAAAATACTTGAAAAAAAATCCACAAGCGAAGTGTCCAAAAATCGAGGGGCACTTCATTCTGTGGATTTTTTATAAATCAATTAGTAATCTTTCAAAATCTTTTCAAGTCTTTCTTTACCGATGATTCTGAAGAATCCGCCAAGACGAGGTCCCTGGTCTTTTGCAACTACAGCCTGGTACAATGCAGTAAAGAGCTGCTTTGCATCGATTCCCATGTCAGTTGCAATGTCGTACATTGCCTGCTGACATTCTTTGTCCTGTGTGAATGTATCAAGCTTTGGAACAACTTCATCACGAACCCTTGCAACTGCTTTTGACATTGTTTCATCAAGATCAGCTTTGCTTCCGTCGTTACGGATTGTAAAGATAAAGTCTTCAGCACAGCTTGGAGCACTGTTCTGAATCCAGAACCATGCACATGCCATTCTGCGGCGAAGTCTTTCTTCCTGTTCAGGTTTAACATCTTTGAGAGATTTGATTACAGCATCCATGTCGCCAGAGTATGTCTGAAGCAATGTTGTAAGCATACGGAATGTAATCTGGTATGGCATTGTTTCTGGAATCTTTCCGTCAATCTGAGAAAGCATGTAGATTCTCTTTTCCTTATTGAATTGATCCTCATTCTTTGCTTTATCAACGCCGTAAACGATTCGTTCTGTTTTATCGTAATCTTCGTAAACTTTAAGAACGTCCATATCGAAAGAAATTGCAAACTCTGTATTTGGACGAGTTCCTGCAAAAAGATAACGTAGAACTTCTGCCTGGTAAACATCAAGAGCATCAGGAAGAGCGATTACTTTTCCTTTTGATGAAGACATTTTTCCTGGAACACCTTTAAGGTTTACAAAGTCATAACGCATTGTTACTGGTGCGTCCCATCCGTAAATCTTTTTAGAAATAAGTTTAGCTGTATCGTATGATCCACCTGGTGAAATGTGATCTTTTCCACCTGGTTCAAATACTACTTTTTCTTCGTTCCATCTCATTGGCCAGTCAACACGCCATCCAAGTTTTGCACCTTTGAATGTTCTGATGTCTGCAGTTTCTTCGTGACCGCATTCACATTTGTATGAGATTCCGTATTCGCCGTCGTAACCTGTGATGTTAGTTGTATCTTTTGAACATTTGCCACAGAAAATTGCAACTGGCCAATATACGTCTTCTGGTTTCATTTTGTGTGCATCATCGCGATATTCGTTGAGACATTCCTTGATTGTTTCGCGCATCTGCATTGCTTTTTTCATTCCTTCAGCATAACGGTTTGCACGGTAACGGCTTGCCTGATAAAGGAATTCTGGAGCGATACCAACACGTGGAAGTTGCTGTTCGATATCTACTTCGTGGTGTCGTGCATAGTTTTCGTTTCTGTTTGTTGTGTCAGGAACTTCTGTAATAGGGAAGCGGAGATATTTTTCAAGAATTTCTGGGTCCGGCATGTTTGCGGGAACTTTACGGAATACATCGTAATCATCCCAAGAATAGATAAAGCGGACATTTTTTCCACGTGAACGCAAAGCGCGTACTACAAGGTCAACTGTAATAATTTCGCGGAAGTTTCCAAGGTGAACTGTGCCTGATGGTGTAATACCTGAAGCACATGTGTAAGAATCTAAATCACCTTTCTCACGGATAATAGTATCAGCCATCTGGTCTGCCCAGTGGCAAAGTAATGGATCTCTTTTGTTTTCGTTGTTACTCATAATTTAACTATTATATAGATAAATTAAGGGTTAGTCGATATGAAACGGGAAATTACTTCTTTGTGTAATCTGATTATCATGGTAAGGCACCGGCATGCTGTACCACAATGTATTCATAAATCATATTATGGCTCATTCTTCTGAAAAAACAAATGTATTATGCTTCAACAGCTACAAGCTTTCCTACTGTTTCTTTTTTTGCATAAACACTGCGGTTATTCTTGTAAGGATTTTTAAGTGAAGCAATCTGTGTTCTGATTTGAACGATGTGCTTTTTAAGAAGTTCACGATTTCTTGCGTTCTGAACGAGAACCTGCTTCTGAAGATTATCAAGTTCCTTCTGGATTGAAGTGACAGATTCTTCTTCAAGATGTGCACCTCTCTCTTTATAGAGTTCGCTCATTGGAACGATAACCTTCTGAAGATTCATGATGTTAGCAACAATCTGCTGTTCAAGTTCTGTATGTGCAAGAAGGTTTTCAGAATTTTCTGTTTCAATAGAATTTTCCTGCTTTTCAAGAACTGTTAGATATTCCTGAAATTTTGCTCTCTGCTGAATAAGAAGTGATCTGAATTTTTTTAGTAATGCAACTCTTTCGTTAAGTTCTTCCTGTGAAATTTCTGACATAAACTACCCCTGAATATTTAATGTCTGCTGAACCTGTGTTTGAGGCGCATTTGCACTGGATGCTGCTGCCTGTCTCCAGGATTCACAAAGATCTGAAATCATTTTCATAATAGGTTCAAGACGTTTCTGGTCTTTACTGATATTTGTTTCTGTTAGTTCTTTGTTAAAGAAAATGTAAAGTGACATGAGATTTTTCGCGATTTCTCCGCCTTTTTCCATATCAAGAGAAACCTGAAGTTCTGTGATAATTTCCTGTGCTTTAAGAATTGCTTTTCCAAATGCTTCGATGCTTCTTACAGGAAGTTTTCCGTTTTCATCAAACATTGAATTAGCAAGAGTAAGCTGTTTTACAGCACCTTCATAGAGTAATACGATTAAGCGGCCCTGACTGGCTGTTTTAACGTTTGTATCGCGATATGCGTTATATGCCTGGTTGTAACCCATAATTCCCCCTTGTTTACCTTATGTGTTAATAATCCACCAGATAAATATGGATATTCCATTAGATTTTCGGAAAAAATCAGCCTTACTTAAGTAAAAGTTAAGAAAAAAACACAATTTTTTTAATGACTATTTAAAGGAATTTTCGTATACTATGTATATATAAATAGTAACTTCTAGTACTTTCGGTTTTTGAAAGTTCTTACTATATAGATAGGAATTATAATGAGCGACGACGACAAAAACAAAAAAAATGATGATTATGACTTTTTCAAATTAAGTCCGGAAGAAAAAAATGACAGAAATAATGGTCAGAAAAAAAGACCACATTTTTCATTTTTTGCACTTATTTTAGTTGCAATTCTTGGATATGGTATTTTTAACCTTGTGTCTGCAAGAAGGGCTGAGTCTGAAATGGAATTCAGTGATTTTAAGGCACTTGTTGAAGATGGGACAATTAAGGAAGTTGATATCACAGATTATTATTATCTTGGATATGATTCTGTTTCAACAGAAAACAAAGAAAATATTTTTTCATCAATTCTAACTAGAGAAGCTCAGCCAAAGCGTAAAGTTTTTAAGACTGTAGGTCATCCTTATACAATGGACGAATTTGTTCATATTCTTGACGAAAAGGGAATCAGATATAAATATATTCGTCCACAGCAGAGTCTGCTTACACAGATCCTCCTTCAGATGATTCTTCCTGTTGCTATTTTCTTTATCATCTATTTCTTCTTTATCCGTAAAATGGGAAGTGGAATGGGTGGAGGAATGGGAAGCATTTTCGGAAATGGTGGTTCCCGTGTTAAATCTATTGAAGAGGGTAAGGTAAAGACACGTTTTTCTGATGTTGCAGGTGTTGATGAGGCTAAAGAAGAACTTGTTGAAGTTGTTGATTTTTTGAAATCACCTAAAAAATATACAGATATTGGTGGAAAAATTCCAAAAGGTGTTCTTCTTGTGGGACCTCCTGGAACTGGTAAAACATTGCTTGCCCGTGCGGTTGCTGGTGAGGCAGGCGTTCCTTTCTTTAGTATTTCAGGCTCAGACTTTGTTGAAATGTTTGTTGGTGTTGGAGCCAGCCGTGTTCGTGATTTGTTTAAACAGGCTCGTGAAAAAGCACCTTGTATCGTGTTTATAGATGAAGTCGATGCTTTGGGAAAAAGCCGTGTAAATGGTTTTGGTGGTGGAAATGATGAACGTGAACAGACCTTGAACCAGCTTCTGGTAGAAATGGACGGTTTTGAAAATGAAAAAGGCTTGATTATTCTTGCTGCAACAAACCGTGCAGATATTCTTGATCCTGCATTGCTTCGTCCTGGTCGTTTTGACCGACAGGTTCCTGTTGAACGTCCTGATGTAAAAGGTCGTGAAGAAATTCTTCGCATTCATGCAAAAAATGTAAAGCTTGATGATGATGTAGATTTTGAATCTGTTGCTCATGGAACAACAGGATTTGCAGGAGCTGATCTTGCAAACGTTGTTAACGAAGCTGCTTTACTTGCTGTTCGTAATGGTAGAAAAAAAGTTACCATGGAAGATTTTAATGAGGCTATTGATAAAGTAAGCATTGGTTTGAAGAAAAAATCTCGTAAAGACAATAAAAAAGAAATGCGTCTTGTTTCTGTACATGAAACAGGTCATGCAGTTGTTGCTGCCTTTACTGAAGATCATGAACCTGTTAATAAGATTACAGTTGTTCCAAGAAGCCACGGTGTTGGAGGTTTTACTCAGTATCGTGAAGAAGAAGAGAAAAACTTCTGGACATACAAAGATATGCTTAATGCAGTTGATTCATTATTGGGTGGTCGCGCTGCAGAACAGATAATTCTTGAAGATATTTCTACAGGTGCTTCAAATGATATTGCAAGAGCAACTGAACTTGTTAAGAGCATGATTGTTGACTATGGTATGAGTGATAGATTCAAGAATATGACCTTGGGAAAAGGGGTTCTTGGAAACAGAGGCGGAGATCCTGCATTAGTCAGAGAATTCAGTGAAGACACTCAGAAATATGTTGATGAAGAAATTGCCAGAATTATTGATCAGCGCTATGACTATGTTGTTAAGCTTCTGAAAAAGCATAAGTCACTGGTAGAAAAAATTGCTGATCGTCTTCTTGAGGTTGAGACTCTTGATGGCAAAGAATTCTATGAGATTATAGAATCAGAGAAGAAAACTCAAAAGAAATCAGCAGGCGAAGGCGCTGAAAAGAAAAAAACTGTTAGAAAAACAAAAACAGTAAAAGCTTAATATATGTGTTAAAAAGCGGGAACTTCACCGGTTGAGTATAGTTCCTGCTTTTTTTATTTTTTCTATATATATGGAGAGAAAAGTATCTTATTGACCATAAACAATAAGTTTAATAAAATATCTTTTATGAAATTAAATATTAAATGTTTTATGAAAAAAGGTCTTTGTGTTGCCGCATTGATTTTTACAGCTGGAATTTCAGCGTTTGCGCAGGGAATTACAACTGCAAATGAGTTTTTTAAAGCTGTATCTGATAAATATGCTACATTTAAAGACTATCAGGCTGTAGTAGATATTAAAATTGGTAATACACCAATGGCTGCAACAGTAACATATATGGCTCCTGATAAAATGAGAATGGATTATACAAATCCTGCTAATCAGACTATTGTATATGATGGTAAAAAACTTATCTGTTATCTTCCTGAAAGTGCATCTGTTTTAACACAGGATGCTACAGGTGCAAATCCAACTACATCTGAGGGGCTTTCACTTTTAAGACGCTATTACACAGTTTCATATGAAAAGGGTCAGGGAAAAGTTCCTCTTGATGAAGGCTCAGATGAAATGGTAATTAAACTTATTTTGTGGCGTAGAACAGCTTCAGAAAGTTTTAGAAATATTAAAATGTCAATTGATCCTGATACTAAGCTTATCAGACGTATCGTTGCTACAACACCAGGTGGAGTTGTTTATCAGTTTGATTTCAAGAATTATGAAATTAATCAGGGGCTTACTGCTAAACGCTTTGAATACGATATTCCATCAGGCGCTAATAACTACGATAACTTCTTGTTTGCTGACTAATTTTTTTGTATTAAGGAATTACAATTATGGAAAGTTACGGCGAACTTCTTAGAACAGCCAGAGAAAATAAAAAATTAACTCTTGAAGCAGTAGAAAGAGAAACATCAATCAGTAAAGAATACCTTGAGGCTCTCGAAAATGAAAATGCAGAAGCTTTTCATGGGGAAGCATATCTTACAGGATTCCTAAGAAATTATGCTGAGTATCTTGAACTTGATTCTAAACGATTGATTCTTCTTTACAGAAATCGAATGATTCAAGAAGCTCCTGTTCCAGAAGGATTAATCGCAAAACCAAAACCATCCTATGTAGTTCCTTTGATTGTCATTTCAAGTATCGTTGTTGTATTTGCTGTAGCAGGAATCATTGTTGGTAATATTCTTGCAAAGAAAAATAAGGAAAAGCAGGATAAATATGCAATCTCTGAAAAAGTACAGCAGAAAACATATGAGCTTTCAGATAAACCAATTAATGCTCGTGTTTATGTTGGTGACCAGATTGTTGTTCCTGCAAAAGACGGAAATGTAATTATTACTGTTACTTCTGATACAAACTCAAAGCTCGGTGTTAAGACTCCTGTTGGTGAACAGTTCTTTGAATTATCAGAAACAAGAGAACTTGATATTGATGGTGATGCAACTGTTGATATGGTTCTTGATGTATGGGAAATCTCTGCAGATGATAAATCTCGTGGTGCAGAAGTTTATATTGTTCGTAAGGATGAAAATGCTGTTTCTGAAATTGCGGATAATACAATCATTCCTACTTTGCAGAAAGAAAATGCAAATCAGACTATGATTTTTGAAGACAATAGATCTTATCCATTTACATTGAATGCTTCATTCAGAAAACCATGTGTGTTCCGTTATGAAGTTGACCGTAAAAACTCTGTTGAAAATTATTATACAAACGGCGATGTAGTAACAATGACTGCTAACAACAAAGTACGTTTGTGGCTTTCGAATGGTAATACTGTAAAATTCCAGGTAATTGCTGCAACTCAGACATATGAACTTGAAATTGCTAAAGCTGGTGAGTGTGTTGTAGAAGACATTAAATGGATTCGAACAGATGATGGCAAATACAGACTGGTGGTAGAACCAATTGACTAAGTTTTATATTGATCAGCATGGTTGTGCAAAGAACCAGGTTGATGGCGAAATTCTTATTTCAAAATTAATTGATGATGGTTATGAATTTGCAGATAATTCGGATGCTGCTGATGTGATTATTATTAATTCCTGTGGCTTTATTGAATCTGCAAAAAAAGAATCATTAGATGCTTTGTATAACACTCGTGCAGCATATCCTAAAAAGAAAATTATTCTTGCCGGATGTCTTGCTGAACGTTATGCAAAAATATTTAAGGATAATCTTCCTGAAGCAGATGGCGTTTTTGGAAATGGAGATTTACTTACAATCTCTGAATTCATGAAAGCCATTGATGAAAAAAAATCCCGTAAAAATAAAACAATAACTGAAATAACAGAACAGAAAGGTGTTTGCTGCTATAACAGAAAACATTTTATGAACTATAAAAATTCTTGTTATGTAAAAATTACTGAAGGTTGTTCAAATCATTGCAGCTTCTGTGCTATTCCCGTAATTCGAGGTGAGCTTAGAAGTCGTCCGGTAAAAGAAGTGGTTAATGAGATTAAATCATTGCTTAAGCAGGGAATTTTTGAGATTAATCTTATTGGTCAGGATCTTGCAGCTTATGGTACAGGTGTTACTGATAGACAAAGTTTTAAGAATGAAGATGGATCAAGTCAACTTTCGCTTTTATTAAATGAAATTTCAAAGTTAAAAGGAAATTTCTGGATTCGTCTTTTATATATTCATCCAGATCATTTTAATGAGGATATTCTTAAATGCATCGAAAAAGATCCTAGAATTCTTGCATATTTTGATATTCCATTCCAAAGTGGTGATACTGAAATTATTCATAGTATGAATCGTACTGGAAGTAAAGAATCTTATATTTCACTTGTTAAAAAGATTAGAAGTAAATTGCCTGAAGTTGCTTTGCGAACCACATTGATGACAGGTTTCCCTGGTGAAACAGATGAAGCTTTTAATAATACTTTGGAATTTCTTCAGACTATAACTCCTGATTGGTCGGGATGTTTTTCTTACAGTAGGGAAGAGGATACTCCAGCATATAAATTTAAAAATAAGATTGCAAAAAAAATATCAAAAGAAAGAGCTGAAATTCTTGAATCTATTCAGGAAAAAATTACTGAGACTCGTCTGAAAAAGCGCATCAATAAATTTTATGATGTCTTAATTGAAGAATTAATTGACGGAGAAGATGATACTGCTTTTGCAATTGGACGTGCCTGGTTCCAGGCTCCAGATGTTGATGGAGCATTTGTTGTTCGTTATGAAAAAGATGACAAAGCAGCAGTTAAAGCAATTAAGCCAGGTCGTGTAGTTTATGTAAAAGCTGACAGAGTTTCTGGTGTTGATATTGATTCATATTTTATAAAAGACTCAGAGTTAAATATAAAAAAATAGAACTCGTTTCTTTTCCAGCTCACTAAAATGCGAACTATTTAAGGAGAGATAAATGAGTGATGACTTTGCATTAGATTTTATTCACAGTCTTGAAAATAAAACCAATATTTCATCCCCTTCTCCTGAATTAGAAAAATATCTGTCTTTATTAAATCCGGAACAGAGGGAAGCGGTAGAACATTCTGGTTCCCCATTGTTGATTCTTGCAGGTGCAGGTTCTGGTAAAACTCGCGTAATCACTACAAAAATTGCCTACCTGATTAATCAAAAGGGTATTGAACCTTATCAGATTCTTGCAGTTACATTTACAAAAAAAGCCGCAAAGGAAATGCAGGATAGAGCTGTTGCAATGGAAAGCAGATCCAGTGGTGCTATGATCAGAACATTCCATTCTTTTGGTGCCTGGTTCTTAAGAAAATTTTATCAGGAAGCTGGAGTTGATCAGAGTTTTACTGTGTATGATGATGACGATATGGTAACACTTTTGAATAAGGCAGTTCCTTCATTAAACAAACAGCAGGCATCTGCAGTTGCGCATAATATTGCCCTTGCAAAAGATTACTGCCTTACACCGGATGATCCAGATCTTTCTCAGATTTCTGCAAAATCTGAATTCCGAGAAGCATATAAAGCATACGAAACAAGACTTCGCCAAACTGGAAATGTTGACTTCGGCGATTTGATTATGCTTCCTGCATTACTTCTTGAAAATAATGAAAATATTCGTCGACAGATGCATTATAGATTTAAGGTAATTATGGTCGATGAATATCAGGACTCAAACGTTGCTCAGTTTAAATTATTGCGTGCACTTGTCGGGGATGTAACAGCTGGTGACCCTACATATGTTTGTGTCGTTGGTGATGACGATCAGTCCATTTATAAATTCCGTGGAGCCGAGGTGCAGAATATTCTTTCGTTTCAAGAGGAATTTGAAGGTACTCAACTTATTCGTCTTGAAAGGAATTATCGTTCAACTTCGAAAATTCTTTTTGCCGCTGATAAGATTGTAAGTAAAAATGAAGATCGCCTTGGTAAAACTTTGATTGCAGAGCGAGGCGAAGGAAAGAAACCTGTGCTGGTATTTTTACCAAATCAGGATGAAGAAGCTAAGTTTTGCGCAAGCATGATTTTACAATCAAACAAAAAAGGTTGCCCGTTTAATGATTGGGCAATCCTTTACAGAACGAACGCTCAGTCTCTTACATTTGAAAGTGAATTTTTAAGACAGAAAATTCCTTATCAGGTAGTCGGTTCTTTAAAATTTTATGAGCGTGAAGAAATTAAGGACATGCTTGCTGTATTAAGCCTGTGTGCAAATCCGCGAGATGAAATTTCGTTCAGAAGAATTATCAACAAACCAAGCCGTGGAATCGGCGGAGTTACTCAGGATAAAATTTTAAGTCAAGCCTTATCAGATCAAGGTTTTCAGAATCTTATAGAGACTTGTAAAACTGCAAGTGAATCAATGTCAAAAAAAGCAAAAGAAGGTGTGCTGCAGTTTACATCTTTTATGGATGAACTTTTTGAAAACTTAGAAATTCACTCAAAACAATCAGAGCAGAAAGAGAAGACTGAAAATGAAGATAGTAAAAAATCTGTAAAACAAACTCTTGCTGAGTTTGTAGAAATCATAATGAATAAATCTGGACTTCTTGAACTTCACAAGGCTCAGGATGAAATTGCAGGTACACAGAAAGCAAACAATATGCAGGAACTTGTTAACAGTGCCGTTCTTTATGAATATTCCCGTAAAGGCCTTCTGGAATTCCTTGATCACATAGAGCTTGACCGCACATTGGAAAATGAAAGTGAAGTGAACAGTGATTGTGTTACATTGATTACATTGCATAACACAAAGGGACTTGAATTTCCTAGAGTTGTTATTACAGGACTTGAAAGTGGAATATTTCCTCGCCAGGATAAAAGTGGAGCTGATCTTGAGGAAGAGCGTCGCCTGTTTTATGTTGGAATTACCCGCGCTAAGGATGAACTTTATATTACTAGCTGTCATCAGCGACGTCTTTATGGTCGCTCTGAGTTTATGGAACCAAGTCCTTTTTTGTTTGAAGCCGGCGACAAGCCTTTCAGGGTGTTAGGCGAAAAACCCTTAAGCTATCAATATCAGGTTGAAGGAAAAGAAGAAATAACAGGTGGCTTTGAAGCAGAAGCTGATGAAAACAAAAGTAAATGGTCTGTTGGAACTCGTATTTTTCATGATGATTATGGATATGGTCAGATTGTCCGCTCAAAAATTGAAGAAGGGGAACTTGTAATAAGTGTTCTTTTTGAAAATGGCGGAACAAAACGATTCCTTCCCGAATTTCAAAAATCAAGTCTTACAATAATAAAGGATTAAAAAAAACTGTGTCAAATTGATACAGTTTTCAAGGTGATAAATATGGATGTGTCAAAATAACTCATTAACACATCTATATTTTGAATTTAGGTAAAAAAGGCTCAATCGTCAACAAAAAAACAGACTTTTTTTATAAAAAAACGCCTGTTGAATGTCCAAAATTCCCTTAAAAAGCAATGAAAAATCTCTGAAAAAGTTGGCACGATAGTTGCTATATTATTAGTGTAAATAACTTTTTGGGAGGTTCCAGTTATGAAAAATGATGATGAGGTTTTGGCTCTTTACCTTAAGGAAATCAACAAAATTCCTTTGTTATCCCATGAAGAAGAAACAAAGCTTGCCATTGAAGCTAAGAATGGTTCTAAGCTTGCAAAGAATAAAATTGTAAATGCAAATCTTCGTTTTGTTGTAAACGTTGCAAAAAAATATCAGAATCGTGGAATGGATTTATCAGATCTTATCAGCGAAGGAAATATAGGTCTTTTAACTGCTATTGATCGTTTCGATGTTTCAATGGGTTATCACTTTATTTCTTACGCTGTATGGTGGATTCGTCAGAGCATCACAAAAGCGCTTAATGAAAAGACAGGCGATGTTCGTCTTCCAATGAATCGCGTAAATGAATTGAACCAGATTCGTAAAGCAAAAAAAATGGTCAGTGCTTCTAATGTTACTGAAGAAGATGAAATCCGCATGATCGGTGAAATGCTTAAGCTTGATCCTGCCCATATTCGTGATATGTTGAATATCTCAAAGGATTTTGTTTCACTGGATGCCCATGTTGCAAATGATGAAGGTGGAAAATCTACTGTTGGTGACTTTATCGAAGAAACCCGTTACGGTAATCCTGATGATGAAATTATGAATAAGGCCATGAAGGAAGATATAGACGATGTTCTTGAAACATTAAAGCCAAATGAACAGCAGGTAATCCGCTTGCGTTATGGGCTTGATGGTGAAAAACCAAAATCGCTTAAAGAAATCGGTGATATCTGCAATCTGACAAAAGAAAGAATCAGACAGATTGAAAAGCATGCTATTGTAAGACTTCAGCATCCTACAAGAGCAAAGCGCCTTTCAAGTTATGTTGCATAATTGTTGATTGCATCTTCACGAGCTTTGAATAGAAGTTCCCGGTCTCTGGATAAATCTGCAATGCCGAGCTGTAAATCACCACTCTGCATTGTTCCAGTTATTTCTCCAGGGCCCCGTAGTTTTAAATCCTCTTCAGCAATTACAAAACCATCAGTACTTTCACGAAGAATCTTCATTCTCTGAATTCCATTTTCTGTAATATTTTTTCGATAAATTAAAAAACAATAGCCCTGTGCAGTTCCTCGACCTACGCGGCCTCTTAACTGATGAAGCTGGCTTAGTCCAAAGCGATCTGCCTGTTCAATAACCATACAGGTTGAGTTTGGAACATCAACACCAACTTCCACAACAGTTGTGGCAAACAGAAGCTGTATTTTACCGTATCTAAAATCATCAAGAATGCGGGCTTGCTGGTCTTCAGAAATTTTTGAATGAATCAATGCACATTTATAATTTGAAAAATATTGTCTTGATAAATCGTTGAAAGCTTTTTCTGCGGATTTTATGTTTTCTGATTTTGAATCAAATTCATAATTCTGGTCATCACTGTCTGTTTTCTCTGCCTCTTCAATTGCAGGGTAAACAAAATAAGCCTGATGGCCTTTGTCTAATTCCTGACGAACTACATTGTATGCATTTTGTTCATGTCCACTTGCTACAAGATAGGTAGTTACAGGCTTTCTTCCTTGAGGTAAACATTTGATTGTTGAAATATCTAGATCACCAAAAGCAGTGAGTGCCAGAGTCTGAGGAATTGGTGTAGCACTCATCATAAGAAGGTGAGGGCCTGCATAAAAGTTATTGACAAGCTGACGCCCTTTTTCTACGATTGCCTGTCTTTGTAAAACACCGAATCTATGCTGCTCATCAATAATGGCAAGCTGAAGATCTTTGTAAATAACATCGCGACTGAATAATGCGTGTGTTCCTATAAGTATATCAATATCACCGGATTTTAATGCCGATAACAAAGTTTTTCGTCCTGCAGCTTTTAGATTGCCGGTTAAAAAAGCAGTTCGTACATTAAATTTTTCAACATAGTGACTGATATTTTCTGCATGCTGACGGGCAAGAATTTCTGTTGGAGCCATAAATGCAGCCTGTCCACCCCAGTCAATTATTCTTAAAGCTGCAAATAATGCAACCAAAGTTTTTCCTGACCCAACATCTCCCTGTAGAAGTCTCTGCATTGTAAACGGTGGAATAATTTCAGTTTTAGAATTTTCAATATCTTTAAGCGCTGTAACACGCTCTTTATAACCTTTGTCAATTTCTCTGTTCATCTGACTGATAACATAAACCTGATCCTTTGTAAGTGCAAAAGGAAGTGATTCCAGGAGTTGTTTTTGTTTTGGAGAAAAGTCAATTGCAGTATCAGTATTATGTTGTTCAGATTTTTTGTTTGTAATCAGATCAATTTCTGGGATAGAACCTTTATGCTTATACGCACGGTCAACCATAGTATATTCAAAATTGTACAGCTCTTCGTAAATTAAAGTTTCTCGAGCTTTTGATAATTCTTCAAAGTTTGATGGCGCATGTATTTTCTTTATTGCTTCTGACTTATGAAGCAGCTTTCTTTTTTCTATGATTGTCTGGGGAATTTCATCGTCCAATCCAATTGTGTATTGCGAAAGACATTGGTTTAAAAGTTTGATAAGTGTTTTTCTTGTTAAGCCTTGAGTTAGATGGTAAACAGGATAAATACCAGAATCTGGAACTGTGTGATTTGAAAAGTCTTCAAGATTTCCTTCAGATGCAATTGATGAAACTTCAAAACTTGAGCACTGTAGTGAGTTAAACTTGTTTTCAAATTTTCCTGTAATACCAATAATAGATCCTTGAGGAATTGATTTTTCAAGGAAAGGTCTGTTAAAGGCTATAAGGCTTGCTTTGCCTGTAGAATCCTCTATGTTTATCTTTAATGTTTTTGTTTTCCCAAAGCCAAAGTACTCATGTGATAAGACTTTTGCAATTGTGTGAACCTTGGGTGCAAATTTGTATTGAGCAATGGGAACTGTTTTTGTTCTGTCTTCATATTCTCTTGGATAAAATTGAAGCAGATCGCCGATTGTGAAAATATTTAAATTGGATAAAGCCTTTACTGTTGCAGGACCTGCACCACTTAATGTGGATACAGGATTTTTAATATCTGCGATTTTCATAGTATTAATTAAAATGGAATATAGTGTACAAGTTGAATCAATTTAGACATAACAAGGGAGGTAATAATCGAAGTTGCTATGAAGAAAACAATTGAAATTAGCAAAGTAGCTTTGAAAGAAAGCATTTTCCCACCTGAAAAAAATCTTGATATTTTATAAACAATAGGACTGATAAAATAATCAAATTGCTGCCAGAACTTAGAAGTTGTATAAGCAGTTCGTGATGAAATAAGAACAATGTATCTGATTATTAAAAAGAGAATAAAGAAATTAAGAAGAGATGTTGCAGTATAAAAAGACATCTGTAAAATCAATCCAATAACTGTTCCAAGTCCTAATTTTCCTTCTGTTGCAATACCACTGAAAACAGTTGACAGTAAAGCTAAAATTCCAAGAGCAAGCACAGGGGAAAAGTCCAGCTGGCCGAAGTGAAGTATTCTTGTTTTTGAAACAAGTTTGAGGTAAGGATCACAGATTGCAGAAAGAAATCTTGTAAATCCCATATTGGTTCCGGGTATCCAGGTAAGGATAATTTTAATTGTGCAGAATACTGCATAAACTGTACAGAGAAAAGAGAGTAGTGAAAAAATAATTTTAAAAGTTGTCATTTATTACTCCGGGAATTTTTTTATTATGGTCAGGCAGTCCATACATCCTTTACAAAAGGAACATCTTTAAGCTTCTGAATAAAGTCAGGATCGCATGGCGCTGTCATCTGTGTATTTGCCTTGATTGTGTAACTTCCACTGTTAGTATCAATATGGAAATACACTGAACAATTGCCTGATGTTCCAAAAAGGAAATCCTTTAATTTTTGAATTTCAAGTTCGTTTTTCAACTGATTTTCAAGCTGTACATGAATTTCCTTTGTAATGTGAACTTGTAAAGTTGACATGTCCTCAACAGAATCAACGGCAAATGATACGTTGTCTTTGTAAAGGCTTATTTTACCTTTGAAGGCATATACACCACCATCGGTAATCTGCTGCCTTAAAATACCCCATGTCTTTGCATAGAAGGCAAGCTCAATTGTTCCATTGTAATCCTGCAGTTTTGCAAAAGCCATGTCTTCGCCTTTTTTATTTCTAATGATGCGAAGTTCCTGGAGCATTCCTATAACTGTATAGGTTTTGCCGGTGTTGCGGGAAGCCCATGGACTTTGACCTTGTGCTTCTGCCTGGGCTTTCTGTTCAGCTGCAAATTTTGCTTCGCGGTCCATTGTGAGGGAGGTAAGTGTAGCAGCTGATTCTATAATATCTCGGTAATCATCAAGAGGATGCCCTGATACGTAAATACCGATACATTCTTTTTCAAGATTAAGTTTTTCCATTGTTGGAAGATCTTCAACTTCTTCAAAAACAAAATCAACAAATTCTTTTTCATCTGTATCTTCAAAAAGACTTCTTTGACCGTTTTCTGAGCCGTTGTGTTTTGCTTCACAATATTCAACGGCTCTTTCCAGATTCTGTAACAGAGTAGGACGGTTCTGACCGAATTTATCAAAGCCACCAGTTTTAATGAGAACTTCTATTGCCTTATTGTTTACAGCACGTTTACCATCAGTAGTTTTGATACCGGCTCTTTCTACAAAGTCGATGAATGATTTGTAAGGACCGTTAGCTTCTCGTTCTGCAACGATAGCTGCTGCCGCTCCTTCTCCCATTCCCTTGATACCTTTAAGACCAAAAACAATGCGACCGTCAATAACGTCGAATACAATATCAGAACGGTTGACATCAGGTGGATCCACAGGAATACCGATGCGGTTAGCTTCTGCAATGTAGAATGGAAGGCCATCAGTTGTGGTAATTTCGTTTGTTAAGTTGGCTGCCATAAATTCAGCAGGATAGTTTGCTTTTAGAAATCCTGTGCGGTAAGCAAGAACTGAATAAGCTGCTGCATGGGATTTATTGAATCCGTATCCGGCAAATGGAACCATGATATCAAAAATTTCATCTGCGTGCTGTTCAGTAAAGCCTTGTTTTACGGCACCTTCGATGAATTCTTTTTTCTTTCCCATCAATACCTCAGGTTTCTTTTTACCCATGGCACGACGAAGCATGTCGGCACCACCAAGTGAGAAACCGGCAATGCGCTGAGATACCTGCATTACTTGTTCCTGGTAAACCATTACACCATATGTTTCTTTAAGAATTTCTTCAAGACATGGATCAGGGTAGTGAATTGTCTCAGGCTTCCATTTACCGTCGATGTAGTTAGGAATGTAATCCATTGGTCCTGGGCGGTACAATGCGTTTAAGGCAACCAGATCTTCAAGTTTTTCAGGCTGGAACTGCCGCAGGATTTTCTGCATTCCTGGACTTTCAAACTGGAATACTGCAACAGAGTCACCTCTTTTGAAAAGGTCAAAAGTTTTTGGATCTGATTCGCTTACGTTTGCACAGATAAATTTTTCTTCACCTTCTTTTCTATGTTTGTTTATAATATCTTCTGCGTAACGGATAAGAGAAAGTGTTTTAAGACCAAGGTAGTCAAACTTTACAAGACCACAAGGTTCGATGATATCCATTGTGTACTGTACACCGATTTTCATTCCGTCTTTGTCGGCGATTGCAAATACAGGGGCCCAGTCAGGGAGTTCTGTTAAACCGATTACCATTCCTGAGGCATGAAGACCAGTATTTCTTTTACAGCCCTCAAGCTTGATTGCAAGGTCGAAAAGTTTTTTGTAGCGAGGATCATCTCTGTATTCTGCAAGCTGACCGCCGTCAGGGAATTTTTCGTTTGGTGGTTCAAAACAGTTTTTAAGCTTTGTCTTTAAGTTTTCAGAAACCTTTGACTTAAGCATGTTTACTTCTGAAAGAGGAATTCCCAAGGTTCTACCAACATCGGCGATTACGTTCTTTGGTTTTAATGTACCGAATGTTACAATGTGTCCAACCTTCTTGTCGCCGTAAAGGTCACGGGTATGCTGGATGATATCCTGTCTAAAGTCGAAGTCCATGTCAACGTCGAAGTCCGGCATGGATACACGTTCAGGATTCAAGAATCGTTCAAAGATTAATTTAAATCGGAATGGATCAATGTCCGTAATTCCAAGACAGTAAGCAACAAGGGAACCTGCTCCGGAACCTCGTCCAGGGCCAATTGGCATGTAAGGTTTAGGTCTGTTATTAACATTATCCCATGTTGATTTTGACCAGTTGATGAACTCCCATACGATAAGAAAGTATCCTGAAAATCCCATTCCAAGAATGATACCCATTTCGTATTCGCAGCGTTCGCGGATCTCTGGAGTGATTTCTTTATAACGTTTTGTAAGTCCCTGTTCTACAAGATGTCTTAAGTAAGCATCCTGATTTTTTGTATAATCTTCACTTTTATTAAATTCTTCAGGAAGTGCAAAGCGGGGAAGAGTTCCTTTTAACTCAGGTGTCGAATACTGGTGGATGGTAAGATTACACATGCTTGCAATTTTGATTGTGTTTTCATAAGCGTCAGGACAGTCAGGGAATAATATTCGCATTTCCTGTTCTGTTTTAAAATACCACTCATGTTTCTGGCCACCCATGCCGGAAACAAATTCTCCGTCTGGACCTATAGTCATGTTTTTTTTGAAACCGATGTTTCGTAAACATTCCTGGGCTTCCCAGTCTTCTTTTTCTACATAGTGAATATCGTTTGTTACTACAAGTGGAACATCAAGTTTGCGTGCCATTGCAATAAGTTTTGGGTTAAGTTCTTTCTGTTCAGGAAGTCCGTGGTCCTGAAGTTCGATGTAATAATGATCAGAACCAAAAAGTTTTTTGTATTTTAAAACAAGTTCTTCGGCTTCTTCTTCCATTCCTGCCATTAAAAGCTGTGGAAGTTCTCCTGCAATACATGCAGAACAGCAGATTAAACCTTCATGATATTTTTCAAGAAGTTCCCAGTCGATACGAGGCTTTCCGTAATAAAGGCCTTCTGTGTAACCGATTGAAGAAAGCCAGCACATGTTTTTATAACCTGCTTCGTTTTCGCATAGAAGAATCAGGTGAAAGTAATGAGCATGGCGTTCGCCATCTTCACCTTTGCGTGAATAAGGAACATCATTTTTTTCAAGATGACTTCCGTAGGCAACATAAAATTCCTGACCTACAATCGGATTGATACCGTTGGCGTGGCAGATGTGTTCAAAGTTGAGGACACCAAACATGTTTCCGTGATCAGTGAGGGCCAGGGCTGGCATTCTGAGGCTTTTTGCTTTTGCAATAAGGTCATCAAGTTTTGCACAACTATCCAGAAGTGAGTTATCTGAGTGTACGTGTAAGTGAACGAAATTTGAAACCGGAGTTCCTTCTGGAGCATCCGGGAATACGTGAATATCTGCCATAGTGTTAATATTATAGTGGAATTTGGGTTTAAAATCGAGGTTTTAAATGGTAAAACGAGAGTTATTTGTTGTTTTATGACTTTAATTATACCGTTGATTTTATGTCAAAACAATCAAAGATTTCAAAATCATTTGCGTTTGCAGTCCACAGTTCTGTGATACCGTTATTAAAGTAGGTGGCTGCCATCATTGTGTCTGTCAGGCGTTTACGACCAAGGTTATATTTTTGAATCCATTGCATGCATATCTCAAAGTCATCCTGATCTGAATGCAAGATTGTAAAATGAGGATGATTATTTATATATCTAATCCTTTCTAGAGCCATTTTAATTGAGAACGGGTTTGGAAATCTTTTTGCATCAGTAACTACATGTATATATTCCAATAATGCATCCTCTGTAATAAAAATTTCTGATTTAGATTTACCTAAATCATTTAGGATTGATAAAACCTTTTCATGTCTCGGAGAAACAGTTATATCGAGATCAACGAGAAAGTTAGTATCTAATGCAATGCGATGAGTTTTATTAGAAATGATATCGTTCATCTGTCATCTCCCCAAAAATATCATCGTTATGATAGTCCTTTAATATTTCACCGGTATTTGTTCCCAATGGAACAAAATCTTCAAAGTAATTTGTCATGGCTGCCTCAGGTTCATATTTTAATGCAGCTTTATACAAAAATTGTTCGATAGAAAGTTTGAACTTTGCGGCTTTCTTTGACAGGTAATTCATTTCAGATGTGCAGAAATATACTGGCATTACTCGAGGAATATCCCTTGCCCTGGAACTTGAGTACCCAGTAGCCCCTGAATCCGCCACTTCAAGCTTGTAGTCTTTGATTACATATTCATTTATAAGGTGAACCTTGTTGTCAATGATGGTTTCGTAGGGAACCTGGTACAGCTTTGAAAGCTTTCGTATGATTTCGACAGATGGTTCAACCTCGCCGGCTTCATATTTTATATATGATTGTCGTGAGATTCCAAGCTCTTTTGCCACAGTACCCTGGGAGAAAAAATGCTCTTCCCGTAATTGTCTTAAGATTTCTTTCATGATTTTAATGTAGGGGGAATTTTCTTTAAAGTCAAGTATAACTTACATATGTAATGATAAATTTACATAAATAATTATTTATTCTGTAAATCTGAAATTAATAATTGTAAGTGTGAAATTTGAGATTCTGAAAGTCCGTCAGTTTTAAGAGTGTGAGCTGAAGAAAGGCCCAGAAGAAAGTCTGTAGAAACATTAAACAGCTTTGCAATTTTAATGAGCATTTCTATTGAAGGCATAATAATGAATTTACATGGGGTTACATGGGAATTAATGAAAATGGTACTTTTGAAAGAAGTGGTGGAAGTTCGAATATTAAAGGTGATGTAACAGTATCTGGAATTGAATTAAGATTAAAGGTAAAGAAAATTGATGATGCTGATGTTGTAAACTTTACAGAACTTTCCGTAATAAATAGCGGAAAACTTTATTACGGTTTACAGATTTTTACAAAACAGTAAATATTTGAAATCTAAAATATTCAAGGCTGCTTCAAATGAGGCAGCCTTTTTTGATCATAAATGGATTTTGGAACAGTTTAATATCACTTCCCATATTCCCCAAAAAAATAAAATCTACTATAATAATGATTTATACGCGGAATATGTCCGCAAAATATTGGTGTCATTATTATAGGAGATTAAAAAAATGGCTGACGAAAAATTACAGATTGTACGCCACAGTTGTGCACACGTTATGGCAGAGGCAATTAAGCACTTGTTCCCTGGAACTAAAATTGCAATCGGACCTGCTATCGATAACGGATTTTATTATGACTTCGATTTTGGAACAACGAAAATCTCTGACACCGACTTTCCTGCAATCGAAAAAGAAATGAGAAAAATTCTTGCAGGCAATCATGACTTTGTAAGAAAAGAAGTTTCTAAAGAAGAAGCATTGAAGCTTTTTGCAGATGAACCATATAAGGTAGAACTTATCAACGACCTTCCTGACGGTGAAACAATCACAACTTACGAACAGGACGGATACCTTGATCTCTGTCGTGGTCCACACGTTGCAAATACAAAAGAAATCAACGGACAGGCTTTTAAGCTTGATAAAATTGCAGGAGCATACTGGAGAGGAGATTCAAACAATACTCAGCTTACTCGTATCTATGCACTCTGCTTTGCTAAACCTAATGATCTTAAAGATTATCTTAACATGCTTGCAGAAGCTGAGAAGCGCGACCACAGAAAACTTGGTATCGAAATGGATTTGTTCCACCTCGATCCTGAAAACCCAGGTCAGACATACTGGCATCCAAACGGATGGACAATCTATACAACAATGCAGGACTACATGCGTAAGATGGTTCGCCGTGACGGATATCAGGAAGTTAACACACCTGCAATTATGCCACGTACACTTTGGGAACGCTCAGGACACTGGGGACATTACCAGAAGAACATGTTCATTACAGAATCAGAAAAAAGACTTTTCGCTATTAAACCAATGAACTGTCCTGGGGCTTTGGAAATTTTCAAGAGCCGTCAACGTTCATATAAAGATCTTCCACTTCGCTTGGCTGAATTTGGTCATGACACACGTAATGAACCATCTGGAACATTACATGGTGTAATGCGTGTTCGTGGATTTGTTCAGGATGATGCACACATTCTCTGTACAGAAGAACAGGTTTGTTCAGAAGTCGCAAAGTTCTGTAAGCTTCTTAAAACTGTTTATCATGACTTTGGTTTTGATGACCTTGTTGTTAAATTCTCTACAATGCCAGAAGATCACGTAGGTGACCTTGCAACTTGGGAAAGAGCAGAAAAAGCTTTGGCTGATGCATGTCACGAAGCAGGATTGGAATTTGAAATCCAGCCAGGTGAAGGTGCATTCTACGGTCCTAAACTTGAGTTTAAACTTTATGACTGTCTTGGACGGGAATGGCAGTGTGGTACAATCCAGGCTGACTTCCAGCTTCCTTCTGCAGAACGCCTTGATGCAACTTACATTGGTGCAGATAACCAGAAGCATCATCCTGTAATGCTTCACCGCGCTATCCTTGGTTCTTTCGAACGTTTCCTTGGAATCTTGATTGAAAACTTTGCTGGTGCATTCCCAACATGGCTTGCATTCGAACAGGTTGCAGTTGTTCCTGTTTCAAGCGAATTTGACGACTACGCTCGTCAGGTTAACGATGCACTTGTTGCACACGATATCCGTTCAAACGCTTATCTTGATGACGACAACATGAAAAACAAGATCAAAAATATTTCTATGGAACACAGAACTCCATACATTCTTGTTGTTGGTGAGAAAGAAAAAGCAGATGGAACTGTATGTGTACGCTACCGTTTCTCAAGCAAAAAGCCACAGGAAACAATGAAGCTTGATGACTTTATCAAGTATGTAGAAGATAAAGTTAACACACACTTCATTGGTATTTAATTAATTACCATCAATAAAAAAAGAGGTGCACTTCACTTCAGAAGCACCTCTTTTTTGTTGGTGAATCGAATATTAAAATACAAATCGTGATGTAAGGTTAAATATCATTCCGTCCATTCCATTACCTGAGAATAACTGACCGATTGGAAAATAAACTTTTGCAGTTAATCCTGCACGCATAAAATCACTGACTTTATAATCCCAGCTGAAAAAGATTTCAGGGTAAAGAAACCTCATGTTACTCCAGAACCATTCTCCAATTTTTTCATTATCACTTTTTGCTGTTCCTGTAATACCATAGTCATCTGGTTTTACACCATTTGAAAGTATTGCAAAACGCATGAATAATCCTAAACCTGCACCTGGAGTGAAAGTGTGATTACCTGATTTAAAATTAAAGCCGACAGGAACATCAAGCATGAAACAAAGTGTTGTTGCAGTTCTGTGTTCAACTTCTGCAGGTAATGCATCTTTCCCGTCAAACAGATAATACATCATCCAGAAATCAAGATGTGGTTCCAGTGTAATCATTTCTGTAAGAGGAATGATTGCACCTCCACCAATGTAAAAATTTACTGGTGACGGTGCACTTGTTTGTTTTGAAGCAAGGTTGAGAGTAATTTGTGTACCAATGTTAAAATATGGAGAAATTTTAAATCCTTTTTCTGGAGTTGAATTTTCAGATACTAAATCCTGTGCAGAAAGTAATGATGAGCCTGCAATTGCAATTATCAGACATAAAAATATTTTTTTAATTTTAATCATCTTGTCTCCATACAAGTTAGTCATTATAAAGAATTTGTCCAAGGTCTACAGAAATAAAACCACTTCTTCCTGTTTCGTAAAATGCAACTTCTTCCCATGATGCATAAAGTGTATCACCTGTAATTCCAAAATCTGTATAAATAAATCCTTCCGGTAATTTTGGAAGTCTGATTGCAATAGGCTTTGAGTTGTTGATGATTCGTCTTTCAGAAATAGCACCGGAAAAATACATTGTGCCGTCTTTGAACATTACTGCAGTCCAGGTATCTGCCAGTTGACCTACAGCTTCCAGTATCTGTTTATCACCAATTTTATTTTCATATCTGCGTGGTGAAGGTCCTCCAGCAGTTTTCAAATTTACCGAAAACGCAAAATTTTCTGCAAGATGTGCCAGAAGTTTTTTTACACGTTCTGGTGCTTCTGAATAATTTCTAGGTTGCTTTAATTTTCTGAATTTATCTTCAGATGATTTTGAAAGTTCTACTTTTGTTTTTTTATCAATGTTTGTTTCAGAATCAATTTTTGGATCATTAGGCAGAATAGAAAGTAGTGCAGTATTTGGATTCCATTGAATGTATGAAAATTCTGTTCTGTCTGCTTTAGAATCTTTGATACAGTAATACCAGTAATTTCCATCCCAATGATAGTCTGTTACCTGTGATGTTGGAGTCAGCTTCAATGTTTCTGTATTTAAGATTGGAAAAAAGGTTTTTGCTTTTACATCAAATTGTACTAAGACTGAAATATCCTGATCTTCTGTATGTGATGAAAGCTGGCTGTTTAATGTGTCATTAAAAAATGAATCCTTGTAAAAAGAAAAAACAGGATTATCGTTCATAAAAACAATTCCGTCAGCGGTAAAATCTTTAAACATTAATTTATCAGAATAAAGGGTTGCTTCATCATTATTGAATTCAATTACGCCGGAATGATTTACTATTGCATAAACAGGTGCGTTCCTGTTCCCTGAAAGAGATACTGTTTGACCAATTCCAGAAATACGGCATGCTTCTGTGTATGGCTTTTTCATTACAAGAGGTGCATCTTTAGGAGAATTAATTTTATTGAAACCATCTGCATTTATGTAATACCAGTTATGGCTGAGAACTAATGTTTCAGGTGGAAGTTCCATTTCTACTATTTTTTTCCCACAGGAAAATAGGGATAGTGTAGATAGGAGTAAAAATACTGATTTGTAAATAAGTTTATTTTTCATAGTGCATCTCTTTTCTATAATTATCGGTAATTTTTGTGTTTTTGGCAATGATTTTACAAAACAGTAGGGGAAGTGTGAAAATTATGACAGATTTTAAAAAAATGTTATTTTAAAAGTAAAATTTTAATAAATTTTTAAGACCGTGTTCGAGCACGACTTGAAATGAAAGTGGAATTATGGTATATTTGGTAAAATTCTTTTCTATTAAATTATAGTGGGAAGAAATTTTTTTGAATTGTTTTTTGGGGGTCTTATGACAATACAAGAGATGCTGGGTCAGAGTGGACTTTTGACTTTGCTTGGAATGGGTGTCGTTTTCTCATTCCTCATCATTATGATTATCTGTATGTATATCCTTCATGGAATTTTACATGCACTTAAATTGGACAAGGATGCTCCTGCAGCAAAAACTGTAGCTTCACCTTCAACACCTACCTCGGCACCTGCCGCAGGCCCTGCTTCCACAAATGATCAGGCAGTAATCGCTGCAATTGCAGCTGCCGTTCATGACAAGGAATTAAATTCGTAAATAAAAGAGGAGAAATAAAATGGCTAAAGTTGGAATTTCAGAACTTGCAATCCGTGATGCTCATCAGAGTCTTCACGCAACTCGTATGACTACTGCAGATATGCTTCCTATCTGTGATAAACTTGACAAAGTAGGTTACAAATATATTGAAGGTTGGGGTGGAGCTACATATGACTCTTGTATCCGCTTCCTTAACGAGGATCCATGGGAACGTCTTAGAAAACTCCATGCAGCACTTCCAAACAACAAAATCATGATGTTGCTTCGTGCTCAGAACCTTCTTGGATATAAACACTATGCAGACGATGTAGTTGAAAAATTCGTTGAAACAGCTGCTAAAAACGGTATCGGTTGTTTCCGTATTTTTGATGCTTGTAACGACCCACGTAATATGGAATGCGCTACAAAGGCTGCAAAAAAATCTGGTGTAGATGTTCAGATGGCTATTTCTTATGCTGTTACACCATTCCACACAAACGAAAAATATGCAGAACTTGCAAAAACATATGCTGACTTCGGTGCAGATTCAATCTGTATCAAAGATATGTCAGGTCTCTTAAAACCATACGAAGCTTATGACCTTGTAAAAGCAATCAAAGCTAAAGTTGACCTTCCTGTTGAAATTCACTCACACGCTACAACAGGTCTTTCTGTAGCTTCACTCCTTAAAGGAATCGAAGCAGGTGCAGACATAGTAGACACAGCAATTTCTTCTATGTCTATGGGTACATCACACTCACCAACAGAAACAGTTGTAGAAATGCTCAAAGGTACAGAATACGACACTGGCCTTGATACAAAACTTCTTCTCGAAATCGCAGCTTACTTCCGTGAAGTTCGTAAGCACTATTCATCACTTGAATCAGCATTCCTTGGAGCTGATACTCGTATTCTTCTTTCACAGGTTCCAGGTGGAATGCTTTCTAACCTTGAGTCCCAGCTCAAACAAATGGGTGCTGGTGACAAGATGGATGCCGTTCTTGAAGAACTTCCACGCGTACACAAAGATGCAGGTTACGTTCCACTTGTAACTCCAACATCTCAGATTGTTGGTACACAGGCTGTATTCAATGTAATCCAGGGTCGCTACAAAATGATGACTGCTGACTTTGCTAACCTGGTAACAGGAAAATTTGGTGCTCTCCCAACTGCTGCTAACGCAGACGTTGTTAAGCAAGCTCTTGCTCAGAACAAGATGACAGAAGTTATGACATGTCGTCCTGCTGACAAAATCGAACCAGAATGGAACAAAATGGTTGAAGAAGCTAAGAAAGCTGGTGGTAACGGAAGCGATGAAGATGTTCTTACATACGCAATGTTCCCACAGGTTGCAACTAAGTTCTTTTCAACTCGTGCAAACGGTCCAGTTGATGCTGCTGCAACATTCGCTAAGAAAGAAGCTGCACCTGCTAAAGAAAACAAAGGTGCTTCATATACAATCAATGTAAACGGAACTGCTTACAATGTAACAACAGGTCCTGCTGGTGACAGTATGAACGTTACAGTAAACGGAACTGCTTACAACGTAGCATTCGGTGCTCCAGGCGCTGCTCCTGCAGTTACTGCTTCTCCAGCTGCTGCAAGCGCACCAGTAGTAACTGGCGGCGTTGATGTTAAGTCTCCAGTTGCAGGTACTCTCCTTAAACATGTTGCTCCAGCAGGAAGCGCAGTTAAGAAGGGCGATACAGTAATCATGATTGAATCTATGAAAATGGAACTTGAAGTAAAAGCTCCAGCTGACGGAACAATCACATATTCAGTACAGCCAGGAACTCAGGTTCAGGCTGATCAGACATTGGCTTCAATCGGTGGAGTTGCACAAGCAGCTTCAGCACCTGTTGCTCCAGCTCCAGTTCAGGCAGCTGCTCAAGCAGCACCAGTTGCTCCTGCAGCCCCAGCTTGTGCAATGGGTGGAACACCTGTAAAAGCCCCTGTAGCCGGAACATTGCTTAAATACGCTGTTTCAGAAGGTGCTTCTGTAACTCCTGATACAACAGTAATTATGATTGAATCTATGAAGATGGAACTTGAAGTAAAAGCTGGTAAAGCTGGTAAAGTTCACTTCATTGCACAGCCTGGTACACAGATTGCTGCAGACCAGACATTGGCTGAAATCAACTAAGGATTGAATATGAATAACGCATTAGCTCATGATAAAAAACATATTATTATTGTAACAGTAGCTATCATGGCTATCGCTATGGTTGCATCATTGGTTTTCAAACCACATGTTCGTGCAGCTAACGATAACACTGCTGTTGCTTCATACAAAACATGGAAAGAAGTTCCTGTAAAAGGCTCTGAGAAAGTTAAACCTATTGAAGTAAAATCTTTCCTCGAAAATATCTGGCACTCAACAGGTATTTATAAAATTATTCACACTGAAACTCCAGAAGAAGCTGCTAAGGCTAAATTGGAAGCTGAAATTGTTGAAGCTGAAAAAGAAGCTCAGGCTAAAGCTGCGGAAGAAGAGTTGCTTGCACATCCAGTTGAAGGATGGAAGAGTGTAATAATGATTCTTATTGGATTCATTATTGTATATCTTGCAGTTGCAAAAGGTTTTGAACCACTTCTTTTGATTCCAATCGGATTCGGTACAATTCTGGTTAATATTCCAGGTGCAGGAATGGGAAGTGCTCCTGATGGAATGCTTCACATTATCTACAGTGCAGGAGTTGGAAATGAATTCTTCCCAATGCTTATTTTTATGGGAATCGGTGCAATGACAGATTTTGGTCCACTTATTGCTAACCCTAAAATGGCGTTGCTCGGAGGTGCTGCTCAGCTTGGTGTATTCGCTACATTGTTCGGTGTTGCAGTATTGAACTTGATTCCTGGTATTGATTATACAATGCTTCAGGCTTCTGCTATTTCTATCATTGGTGGTGCTGATGGTCCTACTTCAATTTATGTATCAGCAAAACTTGCACCTGAAATGATGGCTGTAATTGCAGTAGCTGCTTATTCATATATGGCATTGGTTCCTATGATCCAGCCACCAATTATGAAGCTTCTTACTACAAAGAAAGAACGTCTTATTAAAATGAAACAGCTTCGTGTTGTATCAAAAACAGAAAAAACATTGTTCCCAATGATGCTTCTTGTTTTGACAGTTCTTCTTCTTCCACCTGCAGCTCCACTTATTGGTATGCTGGCATTCGGAAACTTTGTAAAACAGTGTGGTGTTGTAGAACGTCTTTCTAAGACAATGGAAAATGAATTGATGAATATCGTTTCTATTCTCCTTTCTCTTGGTGTAGGTTCTCAGATGACTCCAGAAAAGATTATGAATCCAAACTCACTTGGTATTATTATTCTTGGTCTTGTTGCATTCTCTATTGCCACTGCTGGTGGTCTTATCATGGCTAAGATTATGAATCTCTTCCTTAAAGATAAGATCAATCCACTTATTGGTTCTGCTGGTGTTTCAGCTGTTCCAATGGCTGCCCGTGTAGCAAATAAAGTTGGTATGGCAGAAGATCCTACTAACTTCCTTTTGATGCATGCAATGGGACCAAACGTATCAGGTGTTATCGGAACTGCTGTTGCAGCTGGTGTATTCATCGCAACATACGGTCATTAATAAAAAAACGTTTATAGTTTATTTCAATTGTGAAGTGCACCCCAATTATTGGACACTTTAACTAGGCTGATTTTAAGGACTGATTCCTAAATTGTAAAGGGGTCAGTCCTTTTAATTTAACCTTAATTCCTTTTCTGGACAAGCTCTGTCGGATCCCTTCTTCATTCAAAGACCTCTGATAATCATACATCTGGTACTGCCAGAGCTGATCAGAATATAGTTTAACGCATTTAGCTTAAATTCTCCGCAAAAAAATGCACCTCTTAAACTTGAACTTTATTTGTCCAACTTTAGAGGTGCACTTTAAGACAGGCAGCTTTTATACTTTATAGAAGCAACTTAGCGAGCAACTTCAATTTTTACTACTTTGTAGCTGTATTCTGTGTCATTAACGGTAAAGTCAAATTCTTCACCAGCTTTGTGGTCAAGAAGTGCATTACCAAATGGAGACATGTAAGAAATAACGTTGTTGTCTGAATCTGATTCCCATGGTCCAAAGATTGAATAAACTTCTTCTTTTTCTGTCTTTTTGTTGAACAATGTTACAGTTGTTGAGAAAGAAATGATAGAAGATGTTGCTGTTGTTGGATCGAAGATAACAGCGCGGTTCAATTCTTCCTGAAGCTTCTGGAGCTTTTTGTTGAGGAACTGCTGTTTTTCTCTCGCTGCGTGATACTCTGCGTTTTCTTTCAAGTCGCCTTTTTCGCGAGCTTCCTGAACTTCGATTGCAACAGCAGGAAGCTGGTTTTTCTGAATGTCTTCTTCAAGAGCTTTCTTTTCTTCAAGTTTAGCAGCTGTAACAAGCATTCCCTTTGGAGCTGTTGCTTTGCTTTCTTCTGTAGTATGGAATTTGAAGTCTGGGTATTTATCAAGAATCTTTGAACGAAGTCCAGCTTTCAAGTTTGGTTCCATATCTGGAATATCATCTACAAGAGTATACATCTTTGTAACTGTTTCTTCGTTGTTAGCAAACATGTATGTTGCAAGTGTGTCATTCTTAAAGAGCAGCTGTGTTGCAGCTTTATTGATTTTTTTATTTTCTGTTGTATTAACACTGTAATTGATTTCGCGGTATGTCAAATCAATTACAGCAAGAAGTGTAATGAGCTGCTTTTCATATGTTACACCGCAGTTTTTAAACCAGTCTTTGTCCTGACATTTTTCGAAGAAGTAAAGAATTGCTTCACGGTAATCTTTAACATCGTCGAATGCTTTTTTTGCGAGAGCTTTAAGTTTGTCTTCATGACCTTTTTCAAGGAGTGTTGTAAGCATTTTTTCCTGAAGAACAGTAGGGAAGAGTCTGATATATTCGTCTGCCCAGTTAGGAAGAAGTCTGATGTTAGCAAGGAAGTCTTCCTTAAGAGATGTGTTCTTTGTATCTTTGAGTGCATCATACATTACCCGTGGATCATCGATATCATCATAGATTTGTGCAAATGTGTATTTACATGTATAAGAATGCTGTGGAAGAACTTTTCCAATGTACTGAACAACAAGGTAAGAAGCAAGAACCTGATCTGTAACCTTTGTGATTGTCTTAATGAAGCCAATGAAGTAGTTGTACATATCAGCGAACAATTCACTTTCTTTATCTGTTTCGTCATTGTTTACAAATTTCATGATGATATCAATGCGGTTGAAGAATTGCTTCTGAGCTTTAAATTCGTTGGCAAACTTTTCTTCTTTGCTGATTTCGTGATCACGAACCATGTATTCGTTGATATCGTTAGGATTTACACCGAATGTAGCATCTGATTCAAGGACTTTCTTTGCTTTTGAATTCCAGCTTGTCCATTCACCTGTTGAAAGAATTGCAGGAACAAGTTCTGCCTTAATGCGTTTGAAGTTACATTTGTTTCCGAATGATTTGATGATAATCTTGAGGGTATCAACAATATTTTCTTTTACGAAAGCTGATAATTCTTCTTTAGATTTTGTTGCTTTTAATACCCAGATGTGGTCTTTAGCTAATGGTGTAAGGGCACTGATTGCCATTTTAAGAGACATTTCATGAACACCATTTTTCTTGCCGAAGTTAATGGTAAGATTATCACTTTCAACCCTGCGGATAATACCAACACCCCAGCTTCTGTGGAATACAAAGTTTTTAGCATCGAAAGCGATATGTTTTTCAAAGTCATTGATTGCTTCAAATACATTGCGGAAACTCTGTGTAAGGTCTGATGAACGAATGTAGTCTTCAAGGTGACTGTGTTCTTTGTATTTTCCACGGTAACATTCAACAATTTCTCTTCTTGCCCATGGATCTTTAGGATCGATTGAAAGGATGAGCTTAAGAATGTCAATTGCAATGTCCCAGTGAGAATTATCTTTATACCAGTTGTAAAGTTCCTGCATTAAAAGAGCAGATTTGTCTTCACTGATAGATTTTGCAACTTTACGCTGAACGAGAAGGAAGAAATCGATTTCTTCTGGAATTGTAGCAACAAGCTTTGTCCACAATTCTTTTACAGGACCGATATTCTTTAATGCAATATAGCGCAGAAGAGCTTTTTTGTAATAGTCAGTAGCATTGTCAGAACCAATCTGTTCATAATGTTCTGCAAGTGCTTTTGCAAGTTCAGCTTCTTCAAAATCCAGCTTTACGATTTTTTCATACAATTCCCATACTTTTTCGTTGTTTTCTTCGCGGTAAGCTTTAGCAAGAGTTCTTAATGCGAATTTATTATTTTCGTCTTCTTCGAGAACTGTTTCACACAAATAAACTACGATAGGTTCTTTGTGAGCTTTCTGGAAGATGTCTACCAATGTAACAAGGCTTGAATTATCAAGTGCTCCATCTCTTACAGAGAGAATGCCTGAGATATACAAAGCAATAATACTGTCTTTAGAATGTGTCAAATGTTCATCACAGATAGCTTTGATTTCTGCAACGCAGTTTTCTTCTCTGGCTTTTTCGATAAGAGTTGTAAGCTCAGTTAAATTGTTTTTAGTATAATTACTAATTGTTGCACGAGTCCATGTCTCTTCTTTGAGCATTTCCTGTACTTTTGATTCAAGTTCTTTAGACATAGGGGTATATCTCCTTAAAAAATAATAAACTCACTCATGTTCTGTTATTTTGAATATGCTTCATATATAACAGGATCCAGTATTTTCAATCGTGTAAGAATCTCACCGATTTTATAATTATCTTCTGGATTCATTGTGTAATAGTCAATAATCCAAAAGTAAAGATTACATAATCTTGGTTCCAAAAGCCTGCAATTGCAGGATGGATCTTTTAATTCATTTTCGCAGGCATAAATATCCTGCTTGATTTTCGAAACTTCTTGTGGTCGCAGCATTCTTTTTACTGTGAATACACCAAAAATCTGCCCGTAAACAGGAATCCATTCCTTCAATGCATCTCCGGAATAACCTTTATCTTCAATTTTGCGAATTAGACATTGAATTAATTCTGAGTCAAGAAAACATATATTAATTCTCTGTGCATCAACAAAAAAAGCTTCTCTAAATAAAACCTTTGCCTTCCGGTCTTCACCGCAAAGGGCATAACAGTCAGCCAGTTCGGCAATTACCGATGCTACTCCAGGCTTTAATCTGTTTGATTCAATTAAGCAGTCTCTTGCAGTTTCGTATTCACCTAATTTTTTGTAACAAAGTCCGATTTTACGGCTAATTTCTGCACGCTGCTCAAAATCAGTAGCATTGATTAACTGATAGTAATTATCCAGGGCCAGAGAAAAAATCCCGCATTTGAAGCAGTAAAGGATGTGTTCATCTGGTGTGTATTTCTGTTTTTCTACATAAGAAAGGAAAGAAATCCATTCTGAAAGAAGGGTTTCACCTTTGGCATATGGTTCCTCAATTGTAGGTAGCTGCCGGATAATATTGATCCAGAAAGAAAAACAGTTTACAGCAAATTGAATACGCTCATTATCTAATGCGTCTATAAGGAGTTGGTTTAGAATATCGTTTGCCTGTAAAATGTCGCCTTTTTTCAAGATTTGACAACATTCTTTAAACCTTTCTTCAATTTGCGCCTGCATACCTTACTTTCAATATATCTTTCTGCAAATTTTTAGTCAATGGAAAATTGAATTTTTTTGCGAAAAATGGGAAAAGTTTATACTACATAACCGAATAAGTTGTCAATAGGGCTTTCAAAGAATTTTGAATTTTAATTTTACAGAAGGAATTTTTTAATATCAGGAATTGAAATCGGGGGTCATTTTTTTCATTTTTTTCACTGTTTATTTTTTATTGATATTAAATAATTTAAGTATTATAATAGTAAAAATTATTGTACTACGCTGATTATTGCCCCGAAAATGGTGCTCTCCTGGATATTCAGGGAAATTGCAATATTTGGCAAGGTGGTTTTTTATGATTACTCTTAAATTTGGCGGTACATCAATGGCAAATGCCCGCCGCATTTTGGCTTCTGCGGATATCATCATCAATCGCGCAAAAGAAGACCGTCTCAGTGTTGTTGTCAGCGCAGCAGCTGGCATTTCTAACACATTGCAATCAGCAATCGAAGCAACAACTTCTGGTATCTCAGGCTCAAACTACGTAGCAGACATCAAGAACACTCACAACGAAATCTGTCTTGAACTTCAGTCTAAGCTTCCTGGATTTGATGCTGAAAAAGTAATGGCTCGTCTTGAACCAAATTTCGAAGAACTTGATAAGCTTTTAGCTGGTTGTGTTTCTTTCGGTGAATGTCCTGATACTGTTCACTGTAGAATCATGGGTATGGGTGAACTCTTTTCTGCTCCAATTATGGAAGCAGTTCTCATTGCTAAAAAGCAGAGTGTCATTTTCCTTGATTCACGCAAATTTGTATTTACTACAGGAAATCAGAAAGAAGGTGAAGCTGATTACGCGCTCTGTAATGAAGCTTGTGCTCAGTTCCGTGATGGTGCAAATCCAACACAGACACGCATTCTTCTGTTCCCTGGATTTATCTGTACATGGAAAGCTGGAACAGGTGCAAAACCTGTAATGGGATTACTTGGCCGTAACGGTTCAGACTTCAGTGCTGCAATTATCGGCGCTTCTCTTCGTGCAAAGAGAGTAGAGTTCTGGACAGACGTTGACGGCGTTTATACAGCTGATCCTCGTGTTGTAAAAGATGCAATCCTTGTTGATGATATGACTTATGAAGAAGCAATGGAACTTTCATTCTTCGGTTCAAAGGTTCTTCATCCAAAAACAATTGCACCACTTCAGGCAAAAGGAATTGAAGCCTGGAGCTTGAACAGCCACAATCCTTCTGCCCGGGGAACACGCATCGGTAAAGGTCCTTTTGACAGTCGTGCAAAATCAAGCATCTGTGGTATTTCTTCACTTAAACACGTAAGCCTTATCAGTGTTGGCGGTTCTTTAATGAGGGGGCGTACAGGTATGGCTTCAAAAATTTTCTCTGCAGTTAGTGCTGCCGGAAGCTCAATTCTTTTAATTACTCAGTCTTCTTCTGAATACACAATTTCGTTCTGTGTAAAAGATGATGAAGCTTCTCGTGTAAAGGATTCTCTTGAAAAAAAATTCGAACTTGAAATCCGTGAAAAATTAATCGATGCAATAGATGTTCGCCCAGACTGTGCAATCGTTTCGGTTGTAGGTGACGGAATGATCGCAAACCGCGGTGTTGCATCAAAATTCATGAATGCTCTTTCTAGCCAGGATATTAACATTCTTGCAATCGCTCAGGGGTCAAGTGAAAGATGTATTTCTTCTGTAATTACAGGAGAATATGCTGATACAGCAGTTAAGGCTGTTCATCAGTTCTTCTTCCACACAGCTCAGACAATTGAAGTATTTGCATTTGGTGCAGGAACAATCGGTGGAACAATGATCGACCAGATTTATCAGCAGCATGACAAACTTCTTAAAGAAAATGTTGATATTAAAGTGCTTGCAATTACAACAATCGACGGAATGATCTTAAGAGAAGACGGAATAGATCTTTCTAACTGGCGTGACCAGATGAAGACTCCTGACTTCCCATTTGGACCACAGAATGTTGATGATATCATCAAGTTCGTAAAAGAAAAGAAACCATTGAATCCTGTATTCGTTGACTGTACAGCTTCATATGATCTTCCAGAAAGATACCTTGATATTCTTAATGCAGGAATGAGCATTGCAACACCTAACAAACGTGCAAACTCAATGGACATCAAGTTCTATCATGAACTTCGCCGTACTGCAAACAAGATGCACCGCCGCTTCCTGTATGAAACAAACGTAGGTGCAGGTCTTCCTATCATTGATACATTGCAGAATCTATACAAATCTGGTGATAAGCTTGAAAGCTTTAACGGTATTATGTCAGGTTCTCTTTCTTATATCTTTGGTAAGCTTGATGAAGGCGTTAAGTTCAGTCAGGCTGTTAAAGAAGCAAAAGAACTTCGTTATACAGAACCAGATCCACGCGACGACCTTGAAGGGAAAGATGTTGCCCGTAAGGCTTTGATTATTGCCCGTGAATCAGGATATGACATTGAGCTTACTGATATTGAAATGTTTAAAGTATTCCCAGACAGCTTTGATGCAAGCGGAACTGTAGATGAATTTATGGCAAAGCTTCCACAGGTTGACGAATACTTTGAAAAGAAAATGGCTGACCTTAAAAAGAAGAACATGGTTCTTCGCATGGGGGCTACAATTAAAGACGGAAAAGCTAGTGTCGGTATGATGGAAGTTCCTGTAACTGATCCATTGTATTCTGTACGCGGTGGTGAAAACGCATTTGTATTCTATACAGAACGTTATCAGCCAATTCCACTTACAGTCCGCGGATACGGAGCAGGTGCTGGTGTAACAGCTGCCGGTGTATTTGGCGATATTTTGAGAACAGTTAGTTTCAATCCAGAATTGAACTAATGGTAAAAAAAGTCCTCTGGTGAGAGGACTTTTGCTGGATTTTTTTGAGGAGAATAATTATGGAAAAATATGTATTGTCAGTTCTGGTAGAAAACCATGCAGGTGTTTTAAGTCGTGTTTCAGGCCTTTTCAGCCGTCGCGGTTATAACATTGACAGCCTTACAGTTTGTGAAACAAATAATCCTGGTCAGTCAAGAATGACTATTGTTGTTAAAGGCGATGAATACATTCTTGAACAGATTGAAAAACAGCTTTCAAAACTGGTTGAAGTTATTTCAATCGTTCACTGTGCTCCATCTGAAACCTGTCAGCGCCAGACTGCTTTGATAAAGGTTAAAGCTCCCGGTGAATCACGTGCTGTGATTATTGAAACATGTAACATTTTCCGTGCACATATCGTTGATGTTGGACTTAATTCAGTTATCGTTGAAGCTACTGGTAGCGAAGATAAGATTGAAAGCCTTATCAGACTTCTTGAACCATTTGGTATTCTTGAATTTGTTAAGACTGGTCTTACAGCAATGGGACGCGGCGAAAGCGTTATGTAGAGGTTTTGATCCAGAAGTTTTCAAACAGTCTGTATTCATTTTTTGAAACATGACAGTCTGCGATTTGAAAGCTTCTGAATGGGATTTGAAATTTTTTAATGTCAGTTAATTCTCTCTTAAATTCATTTAGAACTTTATAACTTGTTTTATAAACAGACAGTATATTTTTACTGTCTGTTTTTTTTTCGATGGCAGTGGGAATTAAAAAATTCATTTCTTTATCGTTGAAAATAAATTGTCCGTAAGAAAACAGAATGGAATTGGTACAGAAGGTTCCTGCAATCTGACAGTTTTTAAGCTGTCTGTATTTATTTTTAAGTTCCTGTGAGAATGAAGGTTCTTCAAAAATTCCGTAAAGAGGATATAAGGGAATAAGGTTTCGTAATTCTTCTTTTAAGAGAAGATTGCGTTTTTGAATTAGAGAATCTTCGGTATTTGGATGCAGAATGATTGCAGGAAAATTAAATGAGTCCAAGCTTTTCTCGTTTATCTGTTTCTGGTGGATTGATTCCTACATTGTATAAACGTTCAGCACCAACAGTTGTAGGTGGTCCGTGTCCAGGCATTAAAATAGTATCTTCAGTTTGAGAGAGAATTTTCTGCTGTATATTATTTATTAAAGCCCGTTCAGAAAATTTATTGTTTGAAGAACCTATCCTTCCTGCTGAGATTACATCTCCGGTAAAAAGTACATTTCCGATTTTATAGACCATGGAATCCGGTGTGTGTCCTGGAACAGACATATAATTCACAGAAAGACCAGCAATTTCAATAGTGCCTTCATCTTTTAAAATATAAGTTTCTTCGCCTGCAACTTCCCAGTCAGCTGCATAAATCTGAGGTGTATATATTTTGCGTAAAACTTTAAGTCCGTGAACATGGCTTCCATGGTTATGAGTTACAAGTACACCTGCAAGTGTGTATCCTGAATGTTCAATATTATCAATAATCTGATGAGTAATAATACCTGGGTCTACAATGATTGCCTGCATTGTTTTTTCATTTACAATTACATAGCAGTTAGAAAAACCTTCAATGTTAAGATGGAAGTAAACTTTCATTTGTTACCTCCTTCTGTTGCTTGTGGTGCACCCTTGTATGCAATTTTATCATCAAGTTCTCCAGCGAATAGCTGGCTCTGTTCCTGATCGAAAATTGCCTCGCGGGTATTGGAATATTTGAATAATACATTCTGCTGTTCGATTAATCTGAAAACTGTTTTCTTTACATTGCAGTTTCTGAATGATGTATCAATTAATTTTGCTCTTACAAAGCGTGAATTATAAAGATCAGAATCATCAAAGGAAGACTGGTAAGACTGTATTCCTGAAAAGTTGTCCTGAATCATATCGCTTTCAGTAAAGAGTGTGTGTGAAAAAATAGATCCTGCAAAAGATGTAAACTGCATATTTGATTGAAGGAGATTGCAGTCAGAAAAAATTGCGAAGTCGAACATACTCATTCTGCTTCTAAATCCAGATGAATGCAGATTGATGAATTTACAATGCATAAAATTGCAGCCGTAAAATCGTTTGTTTGTTAAATCAATGTTTTCAAAAACAAGACCACATGCATCTAGACCTACGATTTTATCGTGAGTGTTGATGTAATTATAAATTTGCTGTTTGATTCCTTCTTTGTCAGGAGAGTGGTCAAGACAGTATCCTGCTGCTTCGATGATGTCACCATTTGAGTTGAATGTTGAAAGTGAATTTTTGCAGCAGCCTGGTTCAATACAAGTATTCTGTGAAAACATACAAATATGGTAAGGTATTGCGATTAATTAGTCAAATAGATAAAATTATTTTTAATCTTAAGTGGTTGGAAACATTTTATGGTTGATTTTGCTTTCCTCGATTCCGGTACAGGAGGAATCCCGTATTTAACATATCTTCTCGAAAAAAATCCTGCTGCATCCTGCGTATACATTGGGGATACTGCAAACTTTCCTTATGGTGAAAAAACTCATGAAGAAATTGTAAAATGCGTTCTTTCGATTACTGATAGAATTATTAAATCATTTAATCCTCGTATCATTGTAATTGCCTGTAATACAATGAGTGTAAATACACTTGATGTTCTGCGCGAAGTATTCCCTGATACACAATTTGTTGGAACAGTTCCTGCAATAAAACTTGCAGCATCTGTTTCTAAAAAACGAAGAATTGGTCTTATGGCAACAAAGGCGACTGTAGAAAACCCTTACAATATTGATCTTAAAAATCATTTTGCTGCTGACTGTGAACTTATTCTTCGATCTGATGCTGAACTGATTTCTTTTATTGAAAGAGAATCCTTTACTGCAACAAAAGAGGAATGTGTTAAAGCTGTTTTACCTGCAGTTAATTTTTTTAAGGAAAAAGGCTGTGATGCTATGATTCTTGGCTGTACACATTTTCTAAATCTTCGTGATTTGATTCAGGAAGTTGCCGGCGATGAATTGAAAGTTGTTGATTCAAAAGAAGGTGTAGTTAAACGCGCTTTATCAATTTTGAATTCATTACCAGATCATAAAGTGGAGAAGGGTAAACCAAAACTCTTTGTGACCTGGCTTTCTGAAAAAGAAAAATCTGAATATGATGTAATTTGTTCAAGATATAATCTTGAATGGGGTGGAATGCTTAATTAACTTTTTCTTGATTTCTTATTTTCTTTAAATAAGGCTTTAAATTAATTACAGAGAAGCTTCAAGACGTTTACGAATTTCAGCAATGTATTCCCAAGAGTTCAAAACTGCCTTTGCTTTTGGTTCAGCGATTCTTGCGATATCGCCTGTCATGTAACCGTCTTCAATTGTCTGAAGTGTTGCTTTTTCAAGCTTTTTAGCAAAGTCAACAAGTTCTGGGGTTCCATCAAGTTCACCGCGTTTTGCAAGAGCTCCTGTCCATGCAAAGATTGTTGCAACTGGGTTAGTAGAAGTTTTTTCACCTTTCTGGTAGCGGTAGTAGTGCTTCTGAACTGTTCCGTGTGAAGCTTCGTATTCGAAGTTTCCGTCTGGACTTACAAGCACAGATGTCATCATTGCAAGGCTGCCGCATGCTGATGCGATCATATCTGACATTACATCGCCGTCGTAGTTTTTAGTTGCCCACATGAAGCCGCCTTCAGAACGCATTACACGTGCTACAGCATCGTCAATCAATGTGTAGAAATATTCGATTCCTGCTTTTTCAAATTTTTCTTTGTATTCTTCTTCGAAAACTTTTGCAAAGATTGCCTTAAAGTTTCCGTCATAGATTTTAGAAATTGTATCTTTTGCACCGAACCATACACTGATTTTTCTGTCGAGAGCGTATGTAAAACAGCAGCGTGCAAAGCTTTCGATTGATTTGTCCATGTTGTGGATTCCCTGAATGATTCCAGGTCCCTTCATGTCCATGATTGTCTTACGGATTTCTTTTCCGTCAACGCCTGTGAAAACAAGTTCTGCTTTGCCGGCAGTTGGACATTTGATTTCGCAGTTTTTGTAAACGTCACCGTATGCATGACGGCCAAGAACGATTGGCTTTTTCCAGCAGCTCACTGTTCCGTGAACGTTGTTTACAAAGATTGGTTCTCTGAATACTGTTCCGTCAAGTTCAGCGCGGATGATTCCGTTTGGTGAAGGAGTCAACTGTTTAAGGTTGTATTCTTCTACGCGAGCCTGGTTTGAAGTAATAGTAGCGCATTTTACACCAACGTGAAGGCGCTTGATTGCTTCTGCAGAAGCATAAGTAATTTTATCATCTGAATCATCGCGGCTTTTAAGTCCGAGATCGAAATATTCAGTCTTCAAATCAACAAAAGGCAATAAAAGTTCATCTTTAATTACCTTCCACAAAACACGAGTCATTTCATCGCCATCGAGCTCAGCGATAGCATTTTTCATCTGAATTTTAGCCATAATGAAATTATTATACTGAATTAAAGATTGTTATGGAAGAAGATAAGATTGTAAAAAACAGAACTGCTTTTTGAATAATTAAATAAACAAAGCTGTCTTAGAGTTCTTTTTTATTTCTAAGACAGCTTTGTTATATATTCTAGAAAGTTTTTTTATAACCGATTTTTGCCTGGAAACTGAAGTGAAGGTTATTGACTATATCAAGACCACCTAACTGTCCCATAAGCTCCATTTCTCCGTCGGCTACAGGAATAGAAACAAAAGGTGTAAGGTACACATTTATTTTTGGAATTGTTGCAAACGCAGTTGTTGAAATAACATCAGCTAAGGACTGGTCAGAAAGAGAACCGATGATATAAGTTCCCATTGTCATGTTGTTGTTCTTAACTGGAATTGTATCAGAATATAAAGAAAGAACTACGCCTAAAGTATCCTGCAAATAGAACATGTCTTTTATTGTTTCTTTGTGCAGACTGTAAGCTGTAACTCTTGTTTTAAATTCTTTTGAATAGATTCTTGCTTCTACCAGGAGAGACAGATCGTCAATTCCTTCAAATGAAGAAGGTGAGGAACCTTTGATAAGTTCCAGATTCTGAATGCCAGCCTGAATAAACAGTGAATGTGTGTAACGGTTTCCTAAAAGAAGACTTACTCCACCATGAGCATAAAGGGTATCAATCAGAAGAAGAATTTCTGTTCCTGTTCCCTGATTCTGAATTGGAACTCCCAGACCTCCACATAAGTCGATTGTTAATAATTTTGTAATCCATGCTGTTCTAATGTCCAGGTTGATCTTGAAAATTTTAGCTGAAGTTTCATTTACATAAAAATTAAACCCCAGAACCCCAGGTGCATCTGCAAAATTCATGATATATGAAAAACCTGTTCCGTAGTTATCATATAGAGGAATTCCTGTAGAAAGGGTTGTGGCATTTCTGGTTACCATCGAGGTAAATGGTTCAATGCCGAACTGTCTTTGAAGAAATTCGTCCTGGCCTACAACTTCATAGGTACCAAAGTAAAATCCGAAATAATTTTTAATTGCGTTGCCACTTTTGGTAAGAACCAGTGAAACTTCGTTCATTTTTAATGTAGCGTCCTGACCTGTAAAAAGGTTTCCGCCAATCAGGTTTTTTGAAGCAAGTCCTAAATTCGCTCTGAAAATTCCCCATGAGCCCAGATTTAACTGGGCTGCTGCAAAAGCATTAAAAGGAATTGTGAAATCCGGATTGTCACCTGTAATTCCCGAAATTCCTGTAGAACCGCCGGCCATTCCGCTGAAGTTAACATCGGCGAAGGAAATTCCTGCGAGAAGCAAAATGGAAAGAATAAATCCGGTAATCTTAAATTTCTTCATAAAATAAGTCCTTTATTTTCATTTTTTATTTTATCTGTATGTATATGGAAGAAAATACAGGTAAATGATTTTTTTTGACACTATTACTTTTAAATTATCGGTTCGAATTGAAGTTTACATTAATTTTTAGCTAAATTTTTTTTCATTTTTTTTTACTTGACTTATAACATAGAAAGTATAAATATTATGATATGAGTGATTATCTGGATATTAAC
>JAHAZA010000107.1 GCA_018385415.1 Treponema sp.
TTCCAAGCTGATGACGAGGGTTCGACTCCCTTCATCCGCTCTAAAGCGACCTTTTAGGTCGCTTTTTTTTTGCTTCCTAGGTCGAATTTTTTAGTATTATTATTCGGAATTTTTAAATAAGAACTATTTCTTTCGAATTGTCTGATAAATTATACGATCTAAGAAAGTTTTGAAAATAAATGATTTTTTAATATCTCTGTCTGCAATCAATGGTGCTTCTTCAATTATGTAGCCATCAATTATCAATGCTGCTTTTCCATACTGTTCCCCAGCTTTAATCTGACCAAACAAAGCCGGTGCATTATATAATTTAATTGTTATTTCTTTATCATTAAATAAATTTAAAGGAATACATGTTTTCATATCAAAAGGAACAAAAAGATTTACATAGTCTTCTTTACCACCAAGAACAGGAACTGTAACACTTACCTCTTTTTTCGAAATATCTCTGGTTTCTACAAATGACTGAAAAGCATAATTCTGTAATGTAGTTCCATCCTGAACTCTATATTTGTCACCTTCAAAAATATTGTCTCCAGGACCTTTCATCGTAACACTCAAATATCGCTGTCCTTCACGAATACAAGTTAAAGACAAGTTATACCCACTTTCGTCTATATAACCGGTTTTTAATCCATCACACCCCTCAAGAGTCTTTAAGCATTTATTTGTATTTTCCTGTTCAATTGTTGTCCAAATCGAATCAGGGAAACTGCCTTTGAAAATCTGTGAAGGTTTATTACGATCTTCCGGGGCAATATTAAGAATTGAAGGATATGCAAACTTTTTAACACTATGAAATTGTTTTAGACTTTCAGGATATCTGGAAATATAAATACGTGCAAATTTCGCCATTTCTCTTGCTGTTGTTACATTATTTTCACTGTATCCTGATGGTTCAACAATTCTTGTTTTTTCAAGACCACATAACTTTATCTGATGATTAATCTCTTCCAGAAATGAATCAATGCCGCCAAATAAATAATATGCAATAGCATGACTTGCATCATTACCAGAACAAACTGCAAGGCCCGTTAATAATTCACGTAGCGTAACTGTTTGATTTTTACCTAAAAACATAAGTGAAGAATGTGGCGGCATATGGGATGCCCAGCATTCTGGCGGTAATGGTACAATGTCATCAAGTGAAGCTTTTCCTTCCGAAAGTTTCTGAAAAACAGTGTACATTAAAAACAATTTTGTCATTGATGCAGGAGGAATTTCTTCATCTGCATTTTTTTCATACAAAATATCACCTGTATCACAGTTAATCAAAATTGCTGATTCAGCAAAAATTTCAAGATCAGCCTGCTTTATATCGTATGGTAAGTTGTGAATAGTCTGATTTCTTTCAAAGTTTTTATCAGCGATTACTTGTGTTAAATATTCAGTCTGCTGGTCTGTTAATGTAATGGCTTTAGGATTAGAAAACAGAATACTTCTTCTGATTAATACTGCACATGCCAATGCCACAAGTATTGTAAGGGCACATATGAAAATTTTATATTCAAATTTTAATTTTTTTAAATCAATTTTTTTCTATTCTTTCATTATTCTTTCCGTAAAAATTACTTGTTATTTAAATTGTCCAATGCAAGTTTTGCAGCATTCTGTTCAGCTGCTTTTTTACTTTTTCCTTCTGCAGGACCAAAAACTTTATTTCCCAGATGTACTGATACAAAAAAAGTCTGATTATGATCTGGTCCTGAGGTATTTACAAGTTCATAGAATGGACACTGTTTACTCTGTTTCTGGAAAAATTCCTGAAGCATTGTTTTATAATCCATATTTCCTTTATTTTGCTGAACTTTTCTAATTTCAGGAATAATAAAATCAAGAACAAAGTTTTTTACTTTATCATAACCTGAATCAAGATAATAAGCTCCTATTACAGCTTCAACACAGTCAGCGATAATTGCAGGTTTTTCCCGACCACCAGATAATTGCTCACCTCGTCCAAGAACCAGCATTTTATCTATTCCAATTGAAAGTCCTATTGGTGCAAGAGATTTTTCTGAAACTACAGAAGCTTTTATTTTTGCCAGGTCACCTTCTGGATTTTCTGCCATATCTTCATACAAAAAAGCTGCAGTAACCATTCCAAGTACGGAATCTCCAAGAAACTCCAGACGTTCATTGTTATATCTTTTATGCTGGGAATGTTCATTTGAATAGCTTCTGTGATGAAAAGCAAGATCCAGTAATTCAATGTCATTAAATTTTAGTCCCAATGGTTTACAGAAATCTAAAAGTTCTTTCTTTCGTTCTTGAGTAACTGTTCTAGAACCAAAAAATAAATATTTAAGGCTTTTCATAAAAGACAACTCCCTTTGTTATAAATATAACAAAAACAAGATACAAAAAAAACAAAAATAGACAAAAAAAACACAGTTTATTAAATAAACTGTGTTTCAAAATCAAGAATGAACTTAAGTAATTAGTCCTGTTTAGATTTAATGAAATCGTAAGCATCGCGAACTGTTTCGAATTCGTTAGCTACTTCATCAGGAATTGATACACCCAATTCTTCTTCGATTGCGTAAACCAATTCGTAAGTATCAAGGCTGTCAGCTCCGAGGTCACCACGGAATGAAGAATCCATAGTTACTTTTGATTCATCGAGATCAAGTTTTTCTGCGATGAGTTTCTGAATTTTGTTGAACAATTCGTCCATTTTAATCTCCTAATTAGCCGTTAGATTCAGGTGTAATTACCTGGCGGCCACGATAGAAACCGCATTTAGGGCATACGTGGTGCGACTGAACAAGGTTTCCACAGTTGCTGCATTCAGTAAGCTGTGGTGCCTGAAGACGCATATTGATTCCACGACGTCTCTTAGAAACGGCTGCTGATGTTTTTGATCTAGGTACTGCCATATATAAACCTCACTATTATAGTTTTACTCTAATATAATGTAGTCAAATATACAACATTTTTTCCTAGAGTGTCAATGTATTATAACAAACATAATAGATTTGTCAAACCATTTTAAGCCAAATTCTTAAAAAAAGTTTACATTTTTCTAAAATTTGTCAAAATAAACTTAGTTTTTTAGTTTTTCCCGAAGCTTTTCAGCCACCAGATCAGGAACCATCTGTGAAATATCACCGCCAAATTTAGCCAGTTCCTTAATTGTACTTGATTTTATAAGTACATATTTCTGTTCACATGGAATAAAAATTGTATCTATTTTATTGTTAAGGGAATGGTTGATTAAAGAAAGATCAAATTCATAAGCAAAATCAGTGGCATTACGAATTCCTCTTAAAAGTATTGATGCACCATTGATTCTGGCATAATCAACAATAAGGGAATTCCAAACATGAATCTTTACATTTGCAAACTTCTTTGTTAATTCCGTAAGCATTTCTACCCTTTCGTCAGCTGAAAAGAGATAATGTTTTTCTGGATTTACGGCAACAACCACATCAATTTCATCAAAAATTGAGCAGGCTCTTTCAATAATATTTAAGTGGCCTAATGTAGGAGGATCGAAAGATCCCGGAAAAACTGCTTTATTCATATTTATACAATATCAGATTTGACGAAATTCAACAAGCATTGTATATTTTAAGTATGAAAAACATAATTTATTTATTATTTGCAGCCTGTATTTTTCTTTTTGCAGGATGTGAATCAAGTACTGTTGAAAAATCAGAAACACCTGTTAAACCATCTGTTCAAAAACCTGCAAAAACAGAAGCTGAACTAGAATATGAACGTGCTACTCAAGATCTTGGTGGTGAAAAAATTTCCATTGAAACTTATGAGCTGGATAAAAAAATAATTCTTGAAAAAATTTCAGAACTGAATATCATCATGAAAGATAAGAATTACAAGTTATGGCTTAATTATATTGAAAAAAGTTCAATTGATTATTGGTCAATGAAAACAAATCTTTCTGCAGTTTCAAAGCAACTTCCTGTAAAAGGACTTAATCTGAAAACTCTGGAAGATTATTTCAACTTTGTATTCATTCCTTCCAGAATGGGAAGAAGAATTGACGAAATCAGATATCTTTCATCTACTTCAATTAAAGCTGTTCAAATAAGAAACGACGATACAATTGTTTTTTACAACTTTAAGAAAATTGATGATCAATGGCAGGTTGAACTTCCTCGCCTTTAATCAAATTTTTATTGATATTTTATCGTAACTAATTTATAATTTTAATGATTTATACCGAAAATAAAGAAAAAGAAATTTATAGGAGTCTATATGAAAATCAATAAGCTTATTGCAGTTGGTTTGACAACATTTATTCTTGGAGCTGGTGCTTTTGCTCAGTCTTCAAAAAACGAAACATCTGTTGAAAGCGAATACATGAGCAGCATGGAAGATATCGTTATTACAGAAATGGCTAACTCAGATCAGAGAGACAACAAGCTTGTTGCTTTGCAGTATCTTGAAGCAGCTGCAGACAAAGGTAACGTATCACCTGATATGGTTCGTGCCCTTGATCTCCTTTCTGGTGAAGGTATTTCAACACAGTCAAGAACAAAGGGACGCCTTGCTAATAACTATCCTGACATACGTGCTAAAGCATGTGATATCCTTGGAAAAATTGGAACAGAAGAAGCAGCTTATGTTTTGACAAATGTTGTTAAAAATGATAACGAACCATGGGTATTATCAAGAGCTATTCGTGCCCTTGGTGAAATCGGATCTAACGAAGATGATAAAGTAACTGATACAATTGCATTTATTTCAAACCGTGTTGAAGTTTTGAATCCAACAAGTTCACTTGCAAATGAAATTGTTGATGCATATGAAAAACTTCTTCCAGAAACAAAAAACAAAAAACCTGTTATTGATTCTTTAACAAGAATTGCCAGTGACTATAGATTTGTACGTCCAGTTAGAACAAAAGCTCTTGAGCTTCTTCGTGCTAACTCAGGTGCTTCATCTGAAAAAAAAGATAACTAAATTATCATGAAATAAAAAAAGGGTTGCCTTGTCATGATGACAGTAAGGGCAACCCTTTTTTTATCAGATATTATTCGAGAAATGCGGGAGTCGAACCCGCCACCTTCAGCTCCGGAGGCTGACGCTCTATCCAAATGAGCTAATCTCTCAACTAATTTTAAAATATATGTTAATGTTATAAATGTCAATCTTGAAAAAAAAGTTTATTCAGAGGAAATCGAAATGGAACCAATAATTTTAGCATCATCTTCCCCAAGAAGACAGGAAATCTTGAAGAACATGAAAATTCCATATCAGGTAATTATGCCAAACATAAATGAAAATAATTCTTCAGACAAAAATCCTATGGAATTAACAGAATCTTTAGCACGTGCAAAAGTACAGGCAGTTGTTCATTCCCTTCCACCTAAGCAGGTTATTCCATGGATTTTAGGTGCTGATACAATTGTTTCGATTAATAACAAAAATCTTGGAAAACCTTCAAGTCCTGATGAAGCATTTGAATATATTAAAACACTTCAGGGTAAAACCCACACTGTGTGTACATCAATTGCTTTATACAACGGAACAAAAAAATCAACTGTAACTAAAACAGCTGTTGCAAAAGTTACATTTGCTCCTATGAGCCAGAAAGAAATTGAGGCTTATGTGGAAACCGGCGACTGGCACGGTGCAGCAGGTGGATACAGAATTCAGGGAATGGCATCCTGTTTTATTACAAAAATTGAAGGAACACAAAGCTGTATTGTAGGGTTGCCTATTTTTGAGCTTTATGATATCTTGAAACAGCAGGGATATTCTATTATTGACTGATTTACAGTGTTTAATCAGATTAATTCCAGCCGGATTTGTACACAATCGTAGATTAGTATGTACAAACCGAAAATCTTCCGGGCAAGTTTAACTTGTCACGAGTAACAGAGTTAGGTGGTAGATGCTATCAGGCATTACTGTTAAAAAGTAATGCAGGCAATTATAACAATATAATTGTCTTATATGATAGTTAAATTTACCGGTGAAGGAGTTTTTATGGCAGTTGTAACCATGAAAAGTCTGCTTGAATCTGGTGTACACTTCGGTCATCAGGTAAAGCGTTGGGATCCACGTATGAAGAAGTATACCTTTGCATCACGCAATGGTATCCACATTATCGATTTGCAGAAAACAATCGCTGCAATCCGTGAAAGCTATGAAGCAATCAGAAAAATCGCTTCATCAGGAAAATCAGTTCTCTTTGTAGGAACAAAAAAACAGGCACAGCAGGCTATCGCTAAAGAAGCTGAACGCTGTGGTATGTACTATGTAAACAACCGCTGGCTTGGTGGTATGCTTACAAACTTCACTACAATCAAAAAATCACTTGCACGTCTTAAGAAAATCGAAAAGATGGAAGTAGACGGAACATTTGCAAGTCTCACAAAAAAAGAAGTTGCATCTCTTCAGAAAGAAAAAGCAAAACTTGAAAAAAACCTTGGTGGTATTAAAGAAATGAAAGAACTCCCAGGAGCTATCTTCATTATTGATACACACAAAGAACAGATTGCAGTTGCAGAAGCTCACAGAATGGGAATTCCTGTAGTTGCAGTTGTTGATACAAACTGTAACCCAGAAGGTATTGATTACCCTATCCCAGGTAACGATGACGCTATCCGCGCTATCACATTGTTCACTTCTATCATTGCTAATGCAGTAATCGAAGCTGATAACGATGCTGGTCTCAAAATCATTGAAAACCTCAATGAAGATGAAGATGGTGTACAGACAGACGCTGTTAGCAAGAATGAAGACGAAGAAATCGTTGACTATTCAAACTACCAGCCAACAGAAACAAAGGCTAGTGACAATGATGCTGATGATAAAGACAGCCTCGTTGACGAAGACAAACTTTATAAATAATTCGGAGCTCAATTATGGAAATTAAAGCATCTGACGTAAAAGCATTACGCGAAAAGACAGGCTGTGGTTTAATGGACTGTAAAAAAGCTCTCACAGACGCTAACGGAGACATGGCAGAAGCTGCAAGAATTCTTAAAGAAAGCGGACTTGCTGCAATGGAAAAAAGATCTGAAAGAGCTTCAACAGAAGGACGTATTTTCACTCGTACTGTAGGTAACAAGATTGTTATGATCGAACTTACATGTGAAACAGACTTCGTTGCAAAAAACCCAGACTTTATTGCTGTTGGTGAAAAACTTCTCGACGTAACATTTGAAAAGAATCTTACTTCAGTTACAGAAGACCACAAAGTACTTATTCAGGATCTCCTTATTAAAATCCGTGAAAACATTATTGTTAAGAATGTATATGTATTTGAAATACCAGCAGGAGCTGCTGCTGCAACTTATGTACATGGAGATTTCAAAACAGCTGCATGTGTAATTGTAAAAGGAGCTGATTCAGACATCGTTAAACAATTTGCTTATGACTGTTGTCTTCACCTTGCAGCATTTACACCTGAATACATTACAAAAGCTGATGTTCCAGAAACTTATGTAAATGAACAGAGAGAAATCTTCAAAGCACAGATGGACAACAATCCAGCTATGGCTGCAAAACCAGATAACGTTAAAAACGCAATCCTTGATGGAAAAATCAAGAAAATGCTTGCAGAATGCTGTTTCGTTGATCAGATGTTCGTAAAAGACGACAAAGTTACTGTTGCTGCAAAACTTGCTCAGGTTTCAAAAGAAGCTGGTGCAGAACTTTCATTTGCTACAACAAAAGTAATTGTTCTTGGTAAATAATTAATTTAACCAGAACCAAGCGGAATTTTACATCTTATTCTTATTATTAAGAAAAAAGTTGTAATAATTCCGCTTTTTTTTTGTATTTTATTAATTTTTATGGTATATTATATATTGTAAGATTTTAAATATGGAAGGTTAATTATGTCTAATAACACTAGTGTAGAGCGCATGGACAAAACTATTGCTGCTCTTAAGGATTCATTTAATGGAATCAGAACAGGCCGTGCATCTGCAGCAATTTTTGATAAAGTTCGTGTTGATTACTATGGAACAAAGTCTCCATTGAGTCAGGTTGCTACAATTTCTATTCCCGAAGCTCGCAGCATCATTATTCAGCCATTTGATAAATCATTAATTTCTGAAATTGAAAAAGGAATTCAGGTTGCAGATTTAGGGTTAAATCCTTCAAATGATGGAAAAGTTATCCGCATTTCTATTCCACCATTGACAGCCGACCGCCGTAAAGAACTTGTAAAACAGGCAAAAGGTATTGCTGAAAATTCCCGCACATCTATCAGAAACATCCGTCGTGATGGTAATGACGAACTCAAAAAACAGCAGAAAGCTGGAGAAATTACAGAAGACGATTTGAAAAAGATGGAAGATGAACTTCAGAAGTTAACTGATAAATACATCGCAGAAATTAATTCAATCTACGATATTAAAGAAAAGGAAATAATGGACTAATGTCTCAATCTGCACAAGCTTCTGACAATAAACAGCCTCCTCTGCACATTGGAATCATTATGGACGGTAATGGACGCTGGGCTCAGAAACGTGGCCTTGCGAGAACTGCCGGTCATAAAGAAGGTTTGGAAACTGCAAAAAAAATTGTAAAAGCTTGTGCAAATGCCGGAATCAAATATGTGACATTATATACTTTTTCAACTGAAAACTGGAAAAGAGCCCAGGAAGAAGTTGGATATTTAATGGGACTTATTAAAGGTCATCTGCGCTCAGAATTTGAATTCTACAAGGCTAACGGAATTCGAATTGAACATCTGGGAGATTTAAAAGGATTACCAGAAGATGTTCAGACAGAAATCATAAATGCTAAAGAAGAGACTAAAAATTTTACAGGGTTAACCGTTGTTCTTGCCATTAATTATGGCGGAAGAGATGAGATTATTCGCAGTGTAAAAAAAATCATAGAGAAACAGTTTGATTCAGATTCTTTAACAGAAAAATCAATATCTGATAATTTTGATATACCAGAATTACCAGATGTTGATTTTTTAATCAGAACTGGTGGAGAGAAAAGATTAAGTAATTTCTTGTTATGGCACAGTGCTTATGCAGAACTTTGTTTTACAGATACATTATGGCCAGATTATACAGAAGATGAATTAATCGAGAACCTGAATGAATTTTACAAAAGAACAAGAAGATTTGGAGATGTTTTAATCAAATAATACATCTGTTCAAAGGAATTATGATATGCCAAAACTTTTACAAAGATTATTAATATTTTTTATTGGAATCCCATTAGTTATATTTGCAATTATACCTCAATTCTATAACCACCTTCCCCTACATATTTTAATTTTCTTATTTACTTTTATGTCGGCATGGGAACTTACTACTATACTTTCTACTAACAGTCAAATTCCTAACAAAATTCTTTTGATTGTTTTAAGTATGACTCTTCCTGTTGCTTCGTACCTTTGCGGTTTATTTAATCTTGAGTTTGTTATCGTTGAACTCACATTGACATTTGACATTCTTATTATTTTCACTATCGAGATTTTCTCTAATAAAGATTTTTCAAATTCGAATATTAAAATTGCTAATGGGATTTTTACCATTATCTACAGTGGTTTTCTTATTACTTTTATATCAAGACTTGCAACATTAAAAAATTCTTCTCATATAATTTGTCTTTTTGTGATTCTTGTATTTATTAGTGATTCAGCTGCCTGGTTATTTGGAATGCTATTTGGAAAAAATAATCGGGGACTAATTGCAGCAAGCCCAAATAAAAGTATTGCTGGTTTTATTGGTGCTTACCTTGGTTCTATTGGAATTGCTATCCTAATAAAATTTACATTGTGGAAAGAAATTTTTGGCGAATTAAGCTTGATAAAATTAATATTACTTGCAATTTGCGTTACTACAACCAGTATAATTGGAGACCTTGCAGAATCTGTATTTAAGAGATCAAGTGGCTGTAAAGATAGTGGAAATATTATTTTAGGAAGAGGTGGAGCATTGGATTCTATTGATTCTCTACTAGCATCTGCCCCATTCTATTTTTTGATTTTAAAATTCGTTTTGTTTTTTTAATATAAATAATTAATGATATAAAAATGAAAAAAGTTTTGGTTTTAGGTTCCACCGGATCAATTGGAACAAGTACATTAGATATTATTAGAAATATGCCAGAAGATTTTAAAGTCGCAGGCATAACTGCTAATTCAAATAAAGCAAAATTAAACACTCTTGCTTCTGAATTTAATTGTCCTTTCAGTTTAACTTCAGAAGAAGGAACAGATGGCATTCAGCGTCTAATCGATGAAACAAAACCTGATATTGTTGTCAATGGAATTGCTGGAAGTGCCGGTTTACTTCCAAGTAAAATTGTATTAGACAACAAAATATCCCTCGCACTTGCTAACAAGGAAACTGTTGTTATGGCATGGCCTCTTATTAAATCCCTTGCCAACCGTAATTCAACAAATATAATTCCAGTAGATTCAGAACACTCTGCAATTTTCTGTTTAATAAATCAATGTAAAAAAAATAATATTGACGAAATAATCATTACCGCAAGTGGTGGACCATTTAGAAATTATTCAAAAGAACAGCTTCAGTCTGTAACTTTACAAGATGCATTAAAACATCCAACATGGAACATGGGACAGAAAATTACAATTGATTCAGCAACACTTGCAAATAAAGGTCTTGAAGTAATTGAAGCCACTCGTTTATTTGATATTGATACCCATCACGTTAAGGTTGTTGTTCATCCACAAAGCCTTGTACATTCTCTTGTAAGAACAAATGACGGGATGTTATATGCACAGATTTCTGATCCTGATATGAAACATCCGATTTTCCAAAGTTTAGTTTTCCCTGAAAACAAAAAAAACTATCTTAAACCATTTAATCTTTTTGATCATGAAATGAATTTTTACAAACCTCGTATAGATGATTTTCCAATGCTAAAATATGCATATGATGCAGCTCAAAAAAATGGTGGTTATACAATTGCTTTTAATGCTGCAAATGAAATTGCCGTTGATGCATTTGTAAAATCAAAAATAAATTTTTTAGATATTTCAAAAGTTACAGAAAAAGTATTAAGCAAAGATTTTACTTTAACTCCAAATGATTTTAATGATGTTTTCGAAATAGACAATATGGCAAGATCATATGCAAAGGAATTTCTATGAAAAATGTTCTTGATATACTAATTGGCCTTCTTGCTTTAAGTTTCCTAACTTTTTTTCATGAATTAGGCCATTTTGTTTTTGCAAAATTATTCAAAGTTCAAGTATTGAGTTTTTCTATCGGTATGGGACCAGTTCTTTTACATAAAACTATTAATGGAACTGATTACAGAATTTCTCTACTACCATTTGGTGGTTATTGTGGACTAAGTGGTGAAAAAGATTTTCAAAAAGCTATAGATGAAAAGTTAAATGAAATTCCTAAGACTGAAGGATCTTTATATAATGCACATCCTTTAAAGCGAGCAATGATTGCCTTTGCAGGACCAATGTTCAATTTTATACTTGCAATTATAGCTTTTACTGTTATTTCAATGGTTGGCTATAAATACGCATCATACAAAAATTATATCGTGATTCCTACAGTTGATCAGGTTGCTCAAAGTCCTGCCCGTGATGCAGGTCTTTTAACTGGAGATAAAATTATTAAAATTAACAACGACGAAATCTATAATTTCAGAGACATTCAACTTGCCGTAAGTTTAAAACCAAAAGAAAAATTGAATATAGTAGTTGATAGAAACGGAGAAATTCTTAACTACACAGTCACCACTTTGATTAACAAAGAAGAAGGAAATGGTATTTTAGGTGTTTTTCCTGATACAGAACAGTATGACATGTACGAATCAAAAAAATATTCATTATTCCCTGCTATATATCATGGCGCAAAAGATACAGTTAAATATACCTTTGATACAATAAAAAGCATTAGTATTCTCTTTAAAGGTGTAAAAGTTTCAAATGTCGTATCAGGCCCTGCAAGAATCACATCAATTCTTGGAGATACTTTTACAGAAAGCTTTAAAGAAGATTTTAGAATCGGTTTATATTCTTCCCTTTCTTTAATTTCTTTTATTTCGATATCACTTGGATTTATAAATTTACTTCCGATTCCATTACTTGATGGAAGTTTAATTCTATTTTCACTTATTAACTGGATAACTAAAAAAGAAATTCCACCTAAGGTTCAAATTATTATTCAATATGTTGGAATTGTGATAATTGGATTTTTATTTATTTTGGGAATAACCGGCGACATACGCTACTTTATAGATAAATGGAGATTAAAATGAAAAAAATTGTTTGCTTGTTTATTTTTGCATTTCTGCCTTTTATAATTTTTTCACAGATGCGAACTACAACATCTGGTCATAATGGTGAAATAATTGCCTTACTTAATGATCCTGCTTCTAAGTCAGATTCTTTTTTCTGTGTAGGAAAAGATGGATTTCTATCACATTGGAATAACAATCAAGGTAATACTTACCAGTTAACTGACAGACAAATTAAATTTGCGGTTATCCATCCAACAAAACCAGAGATTGCAATTTATGAAACTGATGGGAATACTGAAAATGTTGTTACTGTCTGGGATTGTCAGAAATTAACAAAAAAATTCTCCGTTCCTTTTGATGACTCAATTCTTTCCCTATCTTACAGTAAAAAAGGAACATACATTAATATTGGAACTTCAACAGAAGCTGGCACGTTATTTATTAATTCATCAAATGGAAATATTGAAAAACCAATTTCAGAGAAAATGAATATGATGTCATATGTTGAAACAACACCTTCAGAAAAAACGTTTGTATCTTATTCATTAACAGGAAATATCTGTTATTATTACACAGATACAAAAAAACAACCTAAGAAAATCCAGACAGGAACAGGCTTCGAACCTATTTGTACTTTTGCAAACATCAGATATATTGCAGGATTAAAGTCAGGCTTAGTTTCAATTATTGACTGTGTTACTGGAAAAACAGTTTTCACTCAATCTGCATCTAATGCTTGTTTATTTAAAGTTGATGATGAACTCTATTATTTTGATCAGAATTCAACAAAAGGTGGAGTTATTAATAAAATTCAATTTTCAGAAAAAGGATTAAAATATACACCATATGAATATATAAAATTCGTAAATAAAGATATTATTACAAATATAGCAAAAATTAATGATAATCTTA
>JAHAZA010000115.1 GCA_018385415.1 Treponema sp.
TCAAAAGGTTCATTCCTTGAAATTCTTTCTCAGCTTGAAACAATGGCAGGCGGACCTGACACTGATACACAGCGCATGAAAGACATTTACGAAATGATGAAAGCTTCAGGTATTGAATCAACTTACGTTCTCGATCCATCTATCACCCGTGGCCTTGATTACTACACTGGTGTTGTTTACGAAACATTCCTTAATGATCTTCCTACAATCGGTTCAGTATGTTCAGGAGGCCGCTACGATAACCTTGCAGGTCTTTACATGAAAGAAAAGGTTCCAGGCGTTGGAGCTTCTATCGGACTTGACCGTCTTATTGCAGGTCTTGAACAGCTTGGTATTACAGAAAATAAAGGTAGTTATGTTGATGCAGAAATTTTCTGTCAGGATGCAGGAGATATCGTAAGCTATCAGAGAACTGCTGCCCTTCTTCGCGATAAAGGTGTGAATGTTGAAGTATTCCCTGATCAGAAAAAAATGAACCAGCAGTACAATGTTACTGAAGCAAAATCAATTCCTTGGGGAATATTTATCAGTAAGGAAGAAATTGCAGCAGGCACACTTACTTTGAAAAATCTTAAAACAAGAGAAATGTTTGCAGGAATTACAATCGAAAAAGCCTGTGATCTTATTTTGTCATAGACTTAGCAGCATTTTGAGCTTTTAATTTATTCTGGTATACGCTGACACTGGTTTCAGAAAGCCAGCCCTTGTCAAAACGGTACCAGATTTCTTTTGCATTTTCATCAATTGTAGAAGGCATAATTGCATTACCTTCAATCATTAATACATCACCAAATCTGCAGTGGTCATGCACAGGAGAATCCCATGTTGCTTCTTTTCTGAAAGCAGCGTATGGTTCTACCACTACAGCCCATGTTATTGCAGGTGAAAGACTGATAGTGTCTGAATTATCAATCTGAATTTCACGTCTATTATTTTTGCATGAAAAGAAAGCTGATGATATTAAAAATATAAGTAATAAAAACAATCTGAAAGATTTACTATTCATTAGTTTTCCTTGGAAATGTTATCAATAAATTTTACAACTTCAGGGTATATACTTAAATCAGAATCAACAAAATTATCTTTTGGAATATCATTAATATTTACCCATTTGTATTCTGTATGTTCTGTTAATGCATACTTAGTACTTAAACCATCATGAGGTACTTTTATCAGATATACTTCAAGAAGACTTTCTGCACCATTATGAATAAACGAACCTGTTGTTATTTTTGAAATAACTTTAACACTGATTCCAAATTCCTCTGACATTTCCCGAATGATTGATGTTTCATCTGATTCGTCATTTTCAACTTTACCGCCAGGAAATTCCCAGCGGCCTCCCATCTGACCTGTGGGATTACGATGCGCAATCAGAACTTTGCCGTTTTCGTAAGCAATGCAAGCAATAGATCGTTTCATTACTATACCGACGAATTAAAGAATTGCAAGACCTGGAACAATAAAGTGAATTACTGCTATCACAATGCAGGCACAACCGATATATTTTTTATTTCTGAAAAGAATTGTATCAATAAATTCAGGTAAATCGTGATCTGCAAAAGATTTAGAATAGTAATTCAGAACAACTGTAGCTCCACCGAAAATTCCAATTACTGCAGGAAGCAAATCTCCGATTACAGGAATATGACAGTCTTTTGCACTATGGTGATAAACTAAAAATAACTTAAAAACTGCTACAAGAACACAAACAATACCACAGATAAGACAGAATGTTTCATTTGTAAATATACTGTCATTTTTTATTGCTTCTTTTACAGCCTTGCTGCTTCTTTTTGCAGGTCTTGTTTCTTCGATATCGTCATCATCGTAATCATTATTATTTGCTGATGAAAATAAAATAACACCAACAATAATATTTAACATAATTGATAAAAAATAAAACTGAACCATACTAAATTCCTTTCCCTTTAAGGCCGTTTATTGAATTTTATGAGAAACTTTTGTTTTAAGCTCCTCTTCTGAATTTCCAATTTTTACCTTGCAAGTGATATATATTATATCACAATCATCAATGCTTGTCCTTAAAATTTGCTCATCAATAAAAAGTCTTTCTGCAAAATCATGTCCTATAGGAACCGTAACTTCGGCTTGAGTTATTCCACTAAATGAAACATACAATGGATAGTAATCTGAATGTTCCGGATTTTCCTGAATTTTTTCAAGCAGCTTTTTTTTCTTTGCAATTGGATGAACTTTTAAGCTTGCATAACATGTTCCATCATATGAAAATGACTGCAATTCACATTCATATCCATTTATGACCTTAAGATTTTTTCTATTTCCTAAATTTCCATTAATGAAAACAATCAAAAGACACAAAATCAAAATTATAAAAATAATTCGGTTAGATTTTTTTGCTACAAGAACTTTAAAAAGTCCTTTATCAAATTGATTGACTTTTCCGGCATAAAAATCCTGAACAATTTTAGGTGCATTTCTGATTCTTTCTTCATGAATCTGCTGCTGCATTGTTTCAATATGAGGATTTGGATCATTCAGTATAGACTCAAGAATTTCTGAGGATGATTTTTTTTCATTATCCTGAGATGGCTCCCTTGTTTCTTTCATGTTATCGCCGAATGCCATTTATTTTCCTTATCTAGTTCTTCAATAAAGCTGCAAGAAGTGAATCTGTTCTCCACCAAACAACATCAGCCTTATCTTTGGAAGCAAGAAGTGCACTTACAATTCCTTCACCAGAAAGAGAAAAATGCTGGAAGAGAATTTTCTCATTATCAAACTGAAGCAGTCGTTTAATTACTCTTGAACCATTTGGGTCAACAATTTGTACAATGTATCCCTGATCAGTTGTAATTGTAAAGAAAAGCCAGTTGCTGTCAGACACACCAAGAAAATCATAAGGGTTTTTATACACTACTTTACTGAAGCCCTGAGTTATAACTTCTTCATAAGGGGGAATTAGTACAGGACGACCATATTTTCCAGTAACAGCATCAAGGGGATAAACATATGTTGAATTATATTCGATTCCAGACTGTATCTTGCTTGTTTCATCAATTGTTGCGTTATAGTAATCAATCTTTACGAACAATTTATAATCTTTACTATCAGGAACAATATTTTCAACTTTGAGATAAGTTGAAACATCTGAAGTTTCTTCAATTGGATTAGGAGCATCCTTGGAATTAATCAGGATGTTATGAAGAAGATATCCGGATTCTGAAAACCAGAAAACCTCAAGACCATCCGGTACAATACAGATAACTACAAGCTCATTATTGGTTGTTGTGTAAATATCCTTAATATAAGGGAACGGAGTTCCGCCTGGTCCCTGCTGACCGATATAATCGATAAAGGAATTGTTGTTGAAACGAAGAACAACCTGTCTTAATATTCTCTGTCCATCGTTTTCCTGACGTTCCTGAGGAAGCAACTCTACTGTATAAATACGCTGCTTTGAATCAACGACGATTTTTGAAGGCATATTAAAAGGGTATTCAATTATCTTTCTTGTGCTTACTTCCTGATTTTTTTGAGTATTACCAGTGTTATTTACACTTGAGGAATTAAACAGTGGCGATGGATTTTCCTCTCTATTATAATAAAGAGTAAGCAGATCCCCATAGGAATTCATTTCAAGAAGTTTTTTTGATTCCCCATTTGAAATATAGAAAAAACCATTTTTCATGGCCATTGATGTAGGAATCATGTCACCAGTTTCAGCCAGATCGAATAGATTGAGCTGGTTTTCAAAATTTCCGTATTTGAGAGAAAAAAGATCATCACGCTTGATTGAAGAAACTACAGTATTGCGTTTACATGAGGTAAATAAAGCCCCCAAAGAGAGCAAAAGTACGGAAAAATAAAGTGCTTTTTTCATATTATTAATAGAATAAACATATAAGAAATTATTGTCAATTATACAATTCTAATGTATATTTATAACATTATGTTAGTAGATAAAATTTTAACAGGTATATTCGGATCTAAAAATGACCGCGATGTAAAAAAGTTAAGACCGATTGTTCAGGCAATTAACGAAAGAGAATCATGGGCCAGCGCACTTCCTGCTGAAGAATTCCCAAAACAGACTCAAAAATTCAAAGAAATGTTAGCATCAGGAAAAACTCTTGATGATATCTTAGTTGATGCATTTGCATTGGCACGTGAAGCTGCAAAACGTATCTTAGGTGAAAGAGCTTATGATGTTCAGCTCATGGGTTCCCTTGTTTTGCATTCTGGCCGAATCACTGAAATGAAAACCGGTGAAGGAAAAACCCTCATGTGTGTTGCTGCAGCATATTTGAACTCCCTTACTGGTAAAGGCGTTCATATTGTTACAGTAAACGACTACCTTGCAGAACGCGATGCTGCATGGATGAAGCCTGTTTATAGCTATCTTGGCCAGACTGTAGGTACAATCCTTTCAAACATGGATAACGAAGCAAAACGTGCAGCTTATGCATGTGACATTACCTACGGAACAAATAATGAGTTTGGTTTCGACTATCTTCGTGATAACATGCAGATTGATGTAAAACAGAAGGTTCAGCGTGGATTCAACTTCTGTATCGTCGATGAAATCGACTCTATCCTTATTGATGAAGCTCGTACTCCGTTGATTATTTCAGGACAAGGTGAAGACGATACTCATAAGTTCCATGAAGTAGATAAATATGTTGATCAGCTTGAAGAAATGGAAAAAGATCCTAAGACAGGACTTTATCCTGACGAAGTTCAGCTTCTTCCAGAAGAAAGAGAAGCTCTTAAAGGTGACTTTACCCTTGATGAAAAATCTAAACGCGTATCTTTTACAAACAAAGGTATGCTTCACATTGATGAAATCCTCCATCAGCACAATATGATTCCTTCTGGAACTACTGTTTTTGATGAAGAAAACTTCGAATATGTACACTACTTTACTCAGGCAGTTCGTGCTCACAAACTTTACAAAGTTGACGTAGATTACATCGTTCGTGATGGAAAAGTAGAAATCGTAGATGAATTTACAGGTCGTGTACTTGAAGGCCGCCGTTACGGTGATGGTCTTCACCAGGCAATCGAAGCTAAAGAACATCTTCGTATTGCACAACGCAATCGTACAATGGCAACAATTACCTTCCAGAACTTCTTCCGTATGTATACAAAGCTTTCTGGAATGACAGGTACAGCATCTACAGAAGCAGTTGAATTTGGAAAGATTTACAAACTGGATGTTGTTGCAATTCCTACAAACCGTGGCGTTCAGCGTATCGATGAAAATGATGTTGTATACCTGAATGAACAGGACAAATGGGAAGCAATCGCAAAAGAAATTAAAGAAGCACACGAAAAAGGTCAGCCTGTACTTGTTGGTACAGTTTCAGTAGAAAAATCTGAACTTCTTTCTGCCCTTCTCACACGTAAAGGTATCAGACACGAAGTTTTGAATGCTAAAAACCATGCCCGAGAAGCTATGATTATTGCAGAAGCCGGAGCAAAAGGTGCTGTAACAATCGCTACAAACATGGCAGGTCGTGGTACAGATATTAAGCTTGGCGGAAGCCCAGAAATGCGCGCAAGAAAACGTGCAGGAACTGATGCTACACCAGAACAGTTTGAGGAAGCCCTCAAAATTGAAAAAGAAAAATGGCTTAAAGACTGTGAAGAAGTAAAAGCCTGCGGTGGTCTTTATGTAATCGGTTCTGAACGCCATGAATCACGCCGTATTGATAACCAGTTACGTGGACGTTCTGGTCGTCAGGGTGACCCTGGACGTTCAAAATTCTTCATCTCAATGGATGACGATCTTATGCGTCTGTTCGGTGGAGAAAAGATGAAGGTTCTTATGAGCCGTATCGGTATGGAACCAGGTGAACCAATTGACCATCCAATGCTTAATAAATCTATCGAAAAAGCTCAGCAGAAAGTAGAAAACAGAAACTTTGAAATCCGTAAGCACCTTCTCGATTACGATGATGTATTAAATGAACAGCGTTCAACTATCTATAATCAGCGCGATTCAATTCTTGTGGACGAAAATCTTGCTCAGCGTGTACTTAACAATGCAAAGGATCTTGTTGAAGACATGCTTGATGAATACGCTCATAGTCGCCGCGATCCAAACGCAGAAACAGAAATCATTACAAAATTCCGTGATATCTTCGGAATCCAGCTTGTGGCAGAAGATCTTCAATTTGAAAAGATTATGTCAATGCTTCAGAATGATATTACAGAAAAAGAAACTCTTGCTGGTAAAGAAAACCTTAATATGTTCATTCGTTATCAGTACATTCAGGCAATTGATAAAAAATGGCTTGACCAGCTTGAAGCTCTCGAAAGTCTCCGCGAAGCAGTTTCATTAAGAACTTATAGCCAGAAAAACCCATTAACAGAATACAAAATTGAAGGTTTCAACATATTCTACGATATGCTTGATTCTATCAGAACAACAATCATCTCCCGTCTGTTTAAAGTACGTGTTCAGATGAGCCCAGAAGCTCAGGAACAGAGAATGCGTGCACAATCTAAGATGAAACAGATGAATGCACAGCACGACGAAAGCCAGAATGGCTTTCAAGGAGTTCGTTCAGGAATCAATGGTGATCAGGCTCGCCGTCAGGCTGCCAGTGGTGCAATGCAGAAACATACACAGAGCGAAAATGCGACTGTAAAACGCATGATGCCAAAGGTAGGAAGAAACGAGCCTTGTCCATGTGGTTCTGGAAAAAAATACAAACAGTGTCATGGCCGTTAATAAAAGCCAATAATTCGACAAAAAAAGGTGATTTGAAGCACTTCAAATCACCCTTTTTTTTGTTTTTTACAAAATCAATAAATGATAATTGATAAATCAATTATCATTTATTTAATCTTACTTGTTCTTACAGGTCTAGAAAGCGGCCAGAATCTAAATCCTGTACTTCCTAAAATAAGCTTTTGTGGAACAATAATCGGATTTACATTCGAGTAATATGAGAATGAATAATTATCAAATGGTGTAATTTTAGTTTCTACAAGCTCATCTCTATGACGCATATCAAATGAATTAAAACGGTTATCTCCCATCATAAAAAAGCAGTTTTCAGGAATATATTGTGGATTACCCTCTTTATTTTCAGGGAATACAGGCATATTTCTAAAGTTCATTATAAAACGCATATATTCCTGAAGAAGTCTGATTCTTTCACTGCACTGTATAATTACTGGATTTTTTGCAATATCGTTAGAAGAAATACCATTGTTAACAGCTTTTGCAGTTTCAAGAACAAGTGTTCCTGCATAATACTTAAACATAAGATTCATTTTGAAGCATGAATCATCATAAAGATTTCCACCAACATAATTGTCTACAAGCAAATTGTCATAGCTTTCACACCATTCACTCATAAAGTTTTCAAACCATTGGGCACCGCCTTCGTTTGAAAGAAGAGCCCTTGCCAGGTCTGTATAATCCAGTGAATGATTCATTTCATATGGTGATGCAACTTTAAGGAATTGAGCATAATATGCATTTTCGATATTATCTGAAGTTGTTTTTGGAGCAATTGCTTTGAATTCCTTTGAAATTCTAACACATTCTTTCATCATTTCAGCAACATTAATTGCTCTTCGTTCAGCTTCAATAGCTTCAATAGTTTCAAAACCTTCAGCTGAAATAACCATATCTTTAATATATTTTTTTACTTCAGGGCTTTCAGCATTAAGGTTATAAGCAGCCCAGATAGCATCCTGTTCAACAGGAGTAAACTGAGGATTTTCTTTTGTACGAGAGTATAAAACACCATCCTGCATCATAAGCTGTTCACCTTCAACACCAGTAATACGTTTTACCAATGGGTCAGCTTTTACAACTCCATGTTCATCCAGGTTTGTATTTACAAATGTAAAAGTAAACATATATACAAGCTGAGAAACAACTGTCTTTACTTCAGACTGACGGTTAATTGTGTAATGAGGATTTCTGAATACAACAATATCTCCTCTCTTATATTTTTTTAGACAAGGAAGACCTACGTCAGTTAATGGAAATTTAGGACCAGCAGTAATTTTACTTACTGCAACACGATCATTTACCATATATTCAGGAACCATGGATTCTGTAGGAATTTTATAGAACTGGAAAAAGAAAATCTGAAATAACAATACAAGGAAAACAGCCTGAAGCAATGCATCGCCCCAGTCAAGGATTTCAAAAACAAACCATTTTAAATACGATAAACCTGTAGTTTTTTTTCCATCACGGGTTTTACCATGAGAAAGCATTTTACCTAGATTTTCATTTTTAACTTCTTTAATTTTGATACCAGTAATCTTTTCAAAATGCTTAAAATCAAGACAATATGAAATAATACATGCAGTAATAAAAATAATAAGCCAGAAAATAACTGAAACCAAATCGAAGGCAAAAACAGTTCCTTTTTCACCTGCTCTTCTTAAAATAAAAGCAATAAGAAAAATAAAAGATTCGTACTGAATCAATTTACGGCACATAAAGGCTTTATTGTGTTCCTGTTTTTTTGCAAACTTAAATCCCACAAAATAAACAACAACTGCAGTAAATAAAGAGCTTAAAATAAAAGAAAGACAAGAAACATCAGCTGCAATGCAGATATTCATACAAGAAAAAATAATTGCAAACAACAAATTTGCAACAATAAGAATATTAATTTTTTTCATATTATTAAATATAGCACAAAAAACTATTAAATTCTATATTTATATTAATATGGAAGAAATATTAGACATACAATGGGGACTTAATCTGGCAGATAATGATGAACAGTTATATCGTACACTTCTGGAGTTTTATTTATCAGATAACAAATTTGATGTAAAGGAACTTCACAGACTTATTATGATTTCAAAAGATGAAGCTGCCAGTTACATTCACAGAGTAAAAGGTGCATCCCGCCAGATTGGAGCAAAGGCAGCTTCCAGTCAAGGACAGTTGATTGAAGATATTCTTCGTGAAAAAGCAACAGGAAATCTTGCACCATTGATAAATGTTTTCTGCGGAATTTATGAAAAAACCTTAAAGGCTGTTAATGCTTACCTCGGAACTGAAGAAAATTAGAATAGAGCTGCTCAGTAAAACCAGTGGCTTTTTCTTTATCTTCAGAACTAATTCCTCGAATTTCAAAAGCTTTTTCATACACATTAAAAATATCAGAAGGCTTTGTATATTCCTCGCCTTTCAACACTTGAAAAGGTGCATCAGTTTCTAAAAGTAATTGTCTGCTATCAAGCTTACAAATACACTCTATGGCTTTTTTATTTCCATTAAGAAGAGGCTTTCCGAAACTAAAAAAGCAGTTAATACCTTTGTTTAGTAATGACTGAGCTTCATTGAAAGTACCCATGTATGAATGAAACAATACTGCCGGCACTTTTGATAATTGTTTTGCATAGAAAAAGAAACGGTCATTGCATTTTCTGCCGTGAATAATCATTGGCAAGGAATATTTAACTGCGAATTCAAGCTGGGATTCAAATGCCTGTTTTTGAAGTTCCTCAGTACCTTTTAATTCCTGAGTAAAAAAATCAAACCCAGTTTCACCAATAACACTTATTTTATTTTCAACAATAAGATTTTCTAAAAAATCAAGATTTTTAATAACAGGATTTTGGGGATGAATTCCAAAGGCACTTATAAAATCAGGTTTTTCTTTAATTATGTTATTCTGAATTGTAAATTCTGATTCTGAATGAGCACAACTTATACAGTAATATTTTTCAGAGTTTAGTAATGGTACTGAATACACTGTACAGTCACTTAAGTGAAGATGAGAATCACAGATTTTGTATAAATCAAAAAAATCTTTACATTGCATAAAAAATAATTAAAAAACTCTAAACATTAAATTCCAAATTCCGAAAATATAAGTACAAGTTACTTTGAACTTTAAGTAGAATTTTAAATTAAGTAAAGGGGTTTTATTATGGGAACTTACACTTTAAAAAGCATTGGAAAATCTACAGACTATATGACAATCGTTCGTGAAATGGAAGACGGCTTCGTGGTAAGAATCGTTCGTGACCGTGATGGTTATGATGAAGTAAAAACAGACTTTATCAGCCACAGCCTTTTTGAAAGCTGCCTCAGAACAGGTTATCTTACAAAGATCGAAGAAGCAGAAAAAGTAGCCACAAACGCATAATTCTGTATGTAATTAAAACGCCGGCATTATCAGTTAATGATTAAAGCTGGCGTTAATTATTTTAAACGCATCTTCAAACTTTTTATTCTGATCAGCTTCTTTAGTCAACCAATGAATATCTACACCTTTTCTTTCCATTCCACGGAACCAGGTTTCCTGACGCTTTGCAAACTGACAGATTGCAGTATAAAGGCCCTGAACCATCTCATCTTTAGTTTTAATTTTTCCTTCAAGAAACTCAGAAACAAATTTATATTCAAGTCCAAGACGTTCCATTCTTTCATAACTGAAGCCCTGATTATGAAGAGCTTCAACTTCTTCAATCATTCCTTCATCAAGCCGCTCTACCAGACGTTTTCTGATATTTTCACGAAGAATTGTACGGTCAATAGTTGTTCCTAAAACTAAAGGTTTTACTTCCTGTCGAGTTAAAAGCTCTTCTTTATTTTTTTCGTATTCAGGACTCTGCATGTATGTTGCAATTTCGATTGCTTTTACTACCCTGTCCCTTAATGCCAGATCTGTTCTGTTATGAAGATCAGGTTTTAGTTTTAAAAGCATCTGATCCAGTTCTTCCAGAGTCATAACTTCCATTTTTTTTCGTAACTCTGGATTTTCAGGAACTTCTACCAGTTCATATTTTCTGATAAAGGAATCAAGGTACATTCCAGTTCCGCCTACAGTAAAAGGAACAATTTTTCTTTTTGAAATATCTTCAAATGCTCTATAAAAATCTTTGGTAAAGTTAAAAAGGTTGTATTCTGTATTTAAGTCTGTGACATCAATTACATGGTAAGGAATCTGGTGGCCGTTATAATTGTATTCTGCAATATCTTTGCCGCTTCCTAAATCAAGACCTTTGTAAACCTGTCTTGAATCAGCAGAAATGATTTCAAGGCCGAATTCATCTGCAAGCCGTACACCTAAGGAGGTTTTACCTACAGCTGTAGGGCCTAATAGTACGAGACTGTTATATTTTTCAGATGGACTGATTTTAGTCATTACTTAAAAAATTCCTTTTAACATTTATAATTCAATAAGTTCTGAGTTGTTTTAAATACATTAAAATTTAGAAAACTCTTGTAATTGCACACTTCAGGTATTCTGATTTTGGATAACCTAAGAGAACAGGATGGTCTGGACCTGCTCCACGTTTTTCAAGAATTTGAACAACACGATGTGAATCCATTGCCGCATGCATCAGCATATCGTAGAAAGTGTTGGAATCAAAAAAGTGTGAGCATGAGCATGTTACAAGGATTCCACCTTTGTTTAAAAGACGCATTGCACGCAGATTGATTTCTTTATAACCGCCATATGCCTTCTGAACCATTTTTGCAGATTTTGTAAATGCAGGAGGATCTAGAATAATTACATCAAATTTGCGTTCTTCAGCTTCATACTGCTTCAATAAATCAAAGACATCGGCACAAACAGCTGTCATAACCTTCGAAGCATTATTAAGTTGTATGTTTTTGTTTACAGTTTCTACAGCTTCTTCACTAATATCAACGCTTATTACCGATTTTGCACCGGCTTTGAATGCATTCAGGCCAAAAGCACCAGTGTGAGTAAATGTATCAAGAACAGACTTTCCATGACAGAACTGAGCTGCAACTGCACGATTATCTTTCTGGTCAAGGAAGTATCCTGTTTTCTGCCCGTTAGCAAGATCTACTTTGATTCTGATTCCATTTTCGATGATTACGATTTCTTCTTCTCGCTTTGCACCAATCCAGCCTGCTTTTAATTCAAGACCTTCTTTGGTTCTGACATCAGCATCGCTTCGCTCGAAAATTCCATATGGACGGCAGCATTTTTCAAGAGCATCAAGGATTTCTTTTCTGAAAATTTCGCAGGACATAGAAAGGAACTGAACAACAAGATAAACATTTTCGTTTTCATCACAGTAACGTTCACAGATAAAGCCTGGAATAAGATCAGCTTCAGCAAAAATAAGACGGTAAGAATCCTGATTTTTGTAGTGAATCTGGCGAATGTTATATGCATCGCTTACACGTTTACTCCAGAAGCTTTCGATATCTTTATAAACTTCATCTCCGTGTTCGTTTGAAATAATACGGATTGTAATTTTTGAATTTTTATTTAAGATACCTGTTCCTAAAAAGCCTCCGGCTTTTGTAAAAATTTCTACAGGTGTTCCAGGAGCAATATCAGCTTCTTTAAGGGAAACGTTGATCCATTGTTCATTCTGTCCAGAAACCTTTTTTGTTTTGATGTGAGAGATTTCGTTATCAAATACCCATGGAAAGCCCTGATTGATTTCTTTTTCTTCTCTAGAATTTAAAAAAACGCGTGGGAAAAATGTCATTTGCTTGTCCTCTTATATTTATTGGAAAAATACTATGTTAAAAATATTTTTTCCAGACCTTTTTTAATTCTTCAGCACTGGTAAATGTAACTGCGTTAATTCCAACACGTTTTGCAGCTTCTACGTTTTCAAGGCGGTCATCTACGAAAAAAGCTTCTTCCGGTTTGAAGCCTTCTGCTTCTAATATTATTTTGAAAAAGCTTTCATCAGGTTTTTCTTCGCCGATTTTATTTGAGGCGTATGTCTGATGAAAAAAAGCGTAATCGCCACGTTCCATATGATTTTCCCAATGGGACTGAATTGTGTTTGTTCCGCAGACAACACGATGCTTTTTTTTCAACTTGTTGATGATCTTTACTGTTCCTTTATTCAGTACAGGATGAAAGTACAGCCTGAAAAGGTCGTGATTTACAGGATAGATGTCACGTTCTTTGATTCGTTCATTGAACGAAGCCCAGAACTGCTGGCTATGGATTTTTCCCTTTGTGTAATCACTGAAAATGTTTGAACTACCGTTTTTACAGATTGCCATAAATTCCTTTGAGTCCATTTTAAGGCTCTTATACATGGAATCCATAGAAAAAGTGGAAGTAACTACCCCACCCATGTCAAAAATAAAAAGCATAAGGCATTATATATTCTTTATTCGATTTATGCTATATTATTTTCATGGACGAAAAAACACAGCAGAAACTTGAGAACCAGAAAACCTTGTTCTCAAACAGATTAAAAAGAAAAATCAAAGAATTAAAAAAATGGGCCCGAAAAAATAAAATCTCCTGCTACAGAATTTATGACAGGGATATTCCTGAAATTCCAGTCAGTCTTGACTTATATGAATTTTTACCTGACCACATACAGAATAAAATTGAAGCTGCAAAATACACATCTTTTGTTGCAGAACGAATTTCGCAGAATGATCCTACAGTTCAAGGTGAACTTGTACTCAACACTTATGCAGTAATTTACCTTTATGAGCGTCCATACGAAAAAGATGAAAAGGAAGAGGAATTCTGGTTCGACCAGATGGCAAAGACAGCAGCTGAAGTACTAAACATTCCTTTCTCACACATTGTAATAAAGGAACGCAAGCGTCAGCGGGGCACTAATCAATATGAAAAAGATGAAGAAAAAGAAAGTATTTATTCCATCAAAGGTTTGACTCAGGAATGTGGGGAACTTTTCAACATTGACCTTACTTCATATCTTGATACAGGACTTTTTTTTGACCACAGACCTTTGCGTTCAATCGTAAGGGAGACTGCTTCAAAAAAATCTGTCCTTAACCTTTTCTGTTATACAGGAAGCTTTTCTGTTTATGCAGCAGAAGGCGGCGCAAAGAAAGTTGAATCAGTAGACCTTTCAAACACATACCTTACAATTGCAAAAAATAATATGGATTTGAATGGATTCTCAGACAAAAACGCCTATATTTATACAAGACAGGATGTTATCGAATTCCTTAAAGAAAAAGCAGTCAAAGCAAAAGCCGGTGAACTTAAAGAAGATGAATATTACGACATGATCATTCTTGACCCTCCGACTTTCAGCAACAGTAAAAATACATACAATGTTTTAGACATCAACAAAGACTGGCCCAAGCTTTGTAAAGACTGTCTAAATATTCTTGCCCCTGGGGGCATTCTGTATTTTTCAACCAACAGTACAAAACTCAGCTTTGACAAAAGTCTTTTACCACAGGCTACAGTTAAAAACAAAGTCATCATGATAACTGACATGACTGAAAGCAGCATTCCTAAGGATTTTGAAGGAACAAAATGTCACAAACTCTGGGAATTAAAAATAGCGAAATAATTTATGGCAGCATCATTAGATTTAGAAACATTAAAGAAAGAACTCAATCCTGAACAGTACCGTGCAGTTACTACAATCAACGGACCTATTTTAATCATAGCCGGTGCAGGGAGTGGCAAAACCCGTGTAATTACATATCGTATTGCCCACATGCTGGACACAGGGATTCCTCAAAGCCAGATTCTCGCCCTCACCTTCACGAACAAAGCGGCCCGTGAAATGGAAGAACGAATCAAAGACCTTACAGGAAAAAAACTTCAGAACCTGACTGTCTCAACATTTCATGCCTTTGGTGTAAAAATTCTCCGCCAGGAAATTACCGCTCTTGGATGGCGCGAAAACTTTTCGATTTATGATGAAACAGACAGAAATACATTGATTAAAGAAACCGGTCGTGAACTTGGTTTTACTGCAGATAATCTTGATGTTTACCAGATCGGAAATCTTTTTTCAAACATTAAGTGTGGAAGAAAAACCTGGAAAACTGACAATGACATGTACCGGGAACTTTACGAAGGATATCAGGCAGGTCTTAAACTTTACAATGCTGTAGACTTTGACGACTTGATCGTACTTCCAATAAAAATCTTTCACGAATTTCCAGACATCCTTGAAAAATACAGAAGCCGTTATAAGTACATCATGATCGATGAGTTTCAGGATACAAGTCATCAGCAGTATGAGTTCATGCACTTGCTGGCTGACAAGAATGTTGCAGTCGTTGGTGACGACGATCAGTCAATTTACAGCTGGCGCGGTGCTGATTATCAGAACATCATTAATTTTGAAAAAGATTTTGAAGGAATGCAGGAAATCAGACTTGAACAGAATTACCGTTCAACTGAAACAATTCTTGCTGCTGCAAACGGTGTAATTGCACACAACACTAACCGAAAAGATAAAAAACTCTGGAGTGGAAACAATTCTGGTAAACCAATTGAAATCTTTATGCCAGAAAATGAAGTCGATGAAGCAAACTTCATCGCAGAAAGTATTCAGGGAATTTCAATGGAGGAAAAACTTAAGTACGACCAGTTTGGTGTTCTTATGCGTGCAAATACTCAGTCCAGGGCAATTGAAGAAGCATTCCTTGAAGCAAATATTCCTTATACAATGAGTGGAGGAACAAGCTTCTTTCAACGTAAGGAGATCAAAGACATAATCGGATACCTTCGCGTAATTGCAAACCATGACGACGATGTTAACCTGATCCGCATTATAAATGTTCCCCGCCGTGGAATAGGTCGTGCAACCCTTGAAATTCTTAACGACTATGCATTGATGAATAAGTGTACACTATGGACTGCAATGAGTGACCTTATGGCAATGCCGGACTGCCCTTTTAGTGAAAAGACAAAAGGCGAACTTGAATCATTCAGAAGTCTTATTGAAAGCAATTCCTCCATGATCAGTGGACGAGGTCTTTCAAAAAAAGTCCGTGCTCTTGTTGAAGAAATCAATTACTGGGACTACCTGATTGCAGACAATCCGAAAAGTGAAAAAGCTGCACGATTTAAATATCTTAATATTGAAAGTTTAATTCACTCAATCGAAAACTGGGAAAACAATCCTGATAATATAGACGCAAACCTCTATACTTATTTGAATAGAATTACCCTTTTAAGTCGTGATGACGGAGATGATGAAAACGACAAAGGTAAAGTTAACCTGATGACAATCCATGCATCTAAAGGTCTGGAATTTCCTGTTGTATTTATTGCAGGTGTTGAAGACGGGCTCATTCCCCATGCAAGAAGTGTTGAAGAAAATGATGGAGATGTGGAAGAAGAACGCCGCTTATTTTATGTTGCGATTACTCGTGCCCGGGATAAGTTATTTTTAACATCCTGTCAGAAACGAAGAAAAATGCAGTCTGTTGTTGATTGTACACCATCACGCTTTCTTGATGAAATTCCTGTAGGGCTTGTTGAATATCACGAACCATCACAGATTGTGTCAAATGATAAAGCCATGGACATTCTGGAAAACATGAAGAAAATGTTTGGTAATTCAAATACTTAAACTTCTAAAACTTTACCTTTCTGATTCTGGTTTCTCCATCAATATTTGTATCTTTAGAACAGATAATGTGAACTCCTTCAGAATCTTTCCAGACAGAACTTACATGATATATCTGTCAAGTAATCTTTTTATTTAATTGAAATTATGAGTCAGATCATCTTTGAAAACTACATTATGTGCTTAATATTCGTTCCTATGTTTTTCTTCTCTTTCAAGTATCGCCTTGTATCATATACATATAAAAAATCGGACGACAGATAGGTGCATATTGAGGATCATACATCTGGTCAATTATTCTGTCTAAACCTTTTTCAAGCTCCGCAAAACAACAGTAACAAATAATAAAACAAATAATTTTTTAATCATATTTTTTCCTATTTCTCCGTGCTCCAATGGTGCATCCACATAACATAATCTTATACCGCATTGACCACAATCCTGCAATCGGTTTATAAACTGTTGTACTTTTTTGAATAAAATTATTCAGAAATCTTTACCTTTCTTTTATTTTGCCTTTTACTTTTAGAAACAACATAAGCTGACAAACTAAAATCTTCAACAAATCCAAGACCATTCAAGTATAATGATGATAAAGAGAATTTACTATTAAAAGTCAGATTACATAATTCTATATCATCCTCATAAGTTTTCTTTGCCTGCTTTAGTGCCTTTTTATAAAGTCTCTGCTTTTCTTTTTCAATATTTCCTAGATAAAATAAATGTACTAAAGTTTTTTCAACTGTTATTGTTCCCAGTATAAGGTCTTCATCAAATATAATGCTTACTTGATTTTCTAATATTTCTGGTGTCAGTTTGCCAGTTGATGTACAGTTCGTTAATAATGACATACTACATATAACTAATAGACAATATTTAATTTTTGTTTTTATTCTGTCTGCGGAATTAGAATGATGCATTTGATGTCTCGCTTCCTTATTTAATACTTTCCTTTACAACTGACTGGCAAACAATTGAAATAACAGCATAACAACCCCTGCCATTTTTTGTAAGGAAAACAGGGAAGTCGTCTGTAACATCCTGTAAAACTTCATTATAATTTCGCAAATCTGAAACCGGTTTTATTGAAATCATATACACCTCAAAAAGATTCGTAACATTTTCCGAAGTGAATTATTCATTATTTTACTGTAAATGACAATAAGAAAAAGGCTTGACTTTCTTTCAACCGAATAAATTATAAACAGGATGATTTTTCAAGAACACTATTCAACAAACATAATTCTGTGACAACATTTTTCATTTCCAGCAAGTATTGATTCCATGCATTCTATTTTAAAAGTTCGTTGAGGGACAAGATTTTTGAATACACATATCATGCTTTGCCTTGAACATTCACAAAGGTTGGTTGATTTTATGCCAGTTTGTGTATATAAAGGGCAACCGCATTTTGTAAATATAAGTTCATAAACTTTTCCTGATTTTATAACTTTCCCTTCAATATCCTTTTTTTCATTCAATCTTAAAAAGAATTTATCCAAATCTCCGTTACATTCAATAAACAAATCTCTGTATAAATATTTTAATGCATCACAAGAACATTGCAGCGCGCATTTAGAAAACAATCTTGAACATTCTTCTTGACTCAGTTGATCTAATCCTCCACTGAAGCCATTGAACCATCTTTCAAAAAACTTTTGATCCATGTTTTTCATTTTTAATCCTTGCGCCCGAAGTAGCGGGCGTCCACATAACAATCGCTTAAACGGTGGCGCGGCTTGACCCGCTGGTGCTACGAACCTTTGTTAGGTTTTGTTACCATAATATCGAGATAATTTTAAAATTATTGTTTCTTCAAAATTCCTTCGTCCATCGATAATTGTGTGAACTATTACTTTATTACCTGAGATTTCATAAACGATTCTATAATATTCTTGAATCAATTCTCTATATTTTGTTATACCCTGACGTTCCAGTTCGGGAACTGTTCTTCCGGTTTTCGGATGTTTCTGGAGTGACAAAACATTTTCTTCAAATTCAGAAATTATTCTTTCAACGTAATTTGGACTTCGAAAATAATGATAAGAAGCAATTTCATCTAAATCTGCTTCGGCAAATTCTGAAATTATAATTTCTTTAATTTCTTTATCTTTCAAGATTGTACTTCCTTCTTAAATTTGAAAAAACCTCTTTTGCAGGTTTTGTTCTTCCAGCCTGTACATCCATTTCAGAGAATTGAATAATTTTCAACAAATTGAATGCATCCTTCATTTCTTGGTAAGATTCAACATCAATTAATACTGCTCGAGATTCACCGTTTTGTGTAATGATCAACGGTTCTTTTTTGTCATTTACAAAATTCATCATGTCTGCAGCATTAGTTTTTACATAGGAAATCGGTTTTATACATTCCTGAACATTTGTAATCATAAATACCTCCAGTCTTTATATGTTACCATATTAAGACTGAATTAACAAGAAAAAAAGCAGGCTTTACCTGCCGATTATTTATACTTTCTTAGTTTCTAGAAATTATGATTACAATTGTAACATGAATTTGTTTTTGGATTTACCTGCGAATAACACATTGGACAATAGTAATTATCAGGATTTCCATTTTTAACAATTGCAAATTGTTTTCCATTACTATTAATTATTTCATATCCTTCTTTTACTTTCAAAATTCTGTTCAGTAGTTTTTATGTCTTTTTGTATATTTTCTTTTGGTAAATCCCTGCCACAATATCTACAGACGATAGCTTCTTTTTTTATGATTTCGGCACAAAAAGGGCATTCCTTTGAGTCGCCTTCTGTTATAGAGTTATTTTCTATTCCTTGTTTATTTTCACCTAGCATTAGAAGCTCTATTCCAGCAATTAATGGTGAAAACAATATTGATAAAGTAAGATATGTTCCAAAAGATCTTCCTCTGTTTTTTGCTCCGTATGCTACAGCAAAAGACAACAGTAACCATGTGATTATTACAACAATAAATGTCATATAAATCCTCCAAGATTTTAATTTTTTAGAAAAGATGTAGGAAGATTCATCTTATCAACAATAAGTGGCGCAGTGCGCCATCAACCTAACATACAATATGGTGAGCCTCGCGATGTTAAAAACCGCGGATTTACGGCAAACTTAAATAAAAGACAAGCGGCCGAGTTACCGCAAACAAAGGAGACCCACCAATGGAA